>DATLIL010000252.1:0-12854 GCA_035539475.1 Polyangiaceae bacterium | reverse complement strand
GCGGGTTGTCCGGGCTGGGCTGGCGGGGGTTGAGCCGGCTGACCGGGGGCCGGCTGCTGCGCGGCGGCCACCTGAGCCAGTAGCAGCGTGAAAGTGAAGCCCAACTTCGAAATCGTCGACGATCGCATGCCCATGGCGCTGATCCTCTGCGAGAAATTACTGCCGGACGCAGTAACACAAAGGCCGCAGAACCACGAGATTTGCGTGAGGTTTCAGGTGAACGAAGGCAGCGCGGCGCTGAGCTCCACGCCGGTACAAGCAAACTTGCGTTCCACGGCGTCGAGCAGCGGCACCACGCGAATATCGGGGTCGGTCGCCATCCGGGCGAGCGCGGCGCGCAGCGCGTCGTGACGCATCTGATCGTGGATCAGCAGGATCCCGCCTCGCCTCGAGTGGTAGCGGAGGTTGCTCACCAGGAAGCCGAAGTCGCGCTTCTTCTCCGGCACCGTGTCACCCGAGCCGCCGTGCCAGAGGATGTTGAGCAGGCCGAGCTGCTGCAGGGCGGTCTCGTGCTGCTGGAGAAAGACGGGGTTCTTCCAGCTCCCGAGGTACGGGATGCCGCCGGGAGGACGCGCAAAGAGCATGGGATAGGGGCGTTCGCCGTCGGCGTAGCCGAGCTCCGTCAGCAGCCGGCGGTGGTTCTGTTCGTACTCGCGCCAGCGCTTGCCCAGGCTGCTGGACGACAGGTGCCGCTGCGAATCGTGGCCGAACACGGCGCGATGGAGCTCGTCGAAGTGCGCGGGCGACTGCGCTAGCAGCGCGATTTCGACGCACAGCCGCGCCACGGCGTACTGCCCCGAGATGTACTCGACGGCGCCGTCGTGTCGCGTCGTCATCTCGAGATCGTGATTGTAGGTGTGCGTGCCGATGCTGTGGCCCTCGGCCACCATGCGCTGGATGATTGGGTACGTGCGCGCGTTGATCGCGCGCCCGACGACGAAGAACGTGGCCACCATGCCACGCTCCGCCAGGGCGTTCAGGACCCTGGGCGTGGCGCCGGGGTGTGGCCCGTCATCGAAGGTGAGTACGACCTCCCCGCGCGGCCAGGCGTCGCTCGAGTAGAGCCCCGGATACTTGCCGTCGGCCGGCAACGAGCAGCTCTCCGCCGGCTCGGCGTGCGCGCCAGTGGCCTGCAGAACGAACGAAACCGACCCCGCCCAGAGAAAGAACCTTCGCGTCATCTTGCCCTGGACTACGGGGAACCGTGACGCCGCTCCCGCATGATTTTCGCCGAAATCGTGCTGTCACGCTTCGGCGTAAAGGGGATGACGCGAGTCTGCCCATGTTATCGTCCAGCGCGATCGTGACCCCGCCAGCGCCGCCCCTTTCCGACGCCGATCTCCTGGCGCGTGTCGCCGGTCGCGACAGGGACGCGCTGGCCGCCCGACGAGCCGAGGCGGAGTTCTACGCCCGGCACGCTCGTTACCTCTACGCGGTGCTGCTGCGACGCGCCAAGGCGCCGCTGGCGCTCGAGGGCAGCGAGGTCGAGGACCTGGTGCAGGAGACCTTCTACCGAGCGTTTCAGCGGGCGCACACCTTCGATCGCGGTCAGGCGCTGGACGGCGAGGAGCTGTCGCGACGAGCGCGCGGCTGGCTCGGTCGTATCGCGCAGAACCTGCTCGCGGACTGGCTCTCGGGCAGACACGAGGTCGCGGCCTCGCCGTTCCTGGAAACCGTGCCGGGGCGCGACGTGGACGCACCACCGTCGTCACGCTCGCCGCGAGTACGGCTGGTGCAAGAGGCGCTCGACCAGCTCAGCGAGCGCGAGCGCGACGTGCTGCGCGTCTCCGCGCTCTATCATCGACCGGGCGAGGAGCACCAACGGCTGCCCAACGCGGTGGCGGCCGAGCTGGCGGCGCGCTGGAACACGAGCAGCGAGAACGTGCGAGCGATCAGGAGCCGGGCCATGAAAAAGCTGCGCGACTATCTCGGGGCACACGACGCCGTGCCGGCGGAGGGCACATGACCGAACGCGAGCGAAAAGATGCTGAGCTCGAGCGAGACGTCGTGCGCGCGCTGCGCACCGGCGGCGAGCTCATTCCGGTCAGTGACGAGGAGGTGCTGGCCGCGGAAGAAGAGCTCGCGGGGACGGATCTCGAGCTGCCGGACGGCCTGCGCGAGTATCGCGGCCGGCCGCGTCGGCCAGCGCGCCCCGGCGTGCGCGGCCCCTGGCTCGGCTACGGCGTCGCTGGTCTGCTCGGAGCTGCTGCCTCCACGCTGCTATGGCTCGGACTCGCACCCGAAAAGCCTCACGATCTGTCCGGTGCCGGCCGCGACCTCGTGCGGCCGAGCGCCAGCGCGCCCGCGCCGCGCCCCACGTTGATCAACGGCAGCAGCTGCTCGAACGACTGCTGCGCCGGCAAGGAGTGCCGCGCGGCGACGGGCGAGCTCAAGGAGTGCGCCTCGGGCCACACGTGCGTCGCTTGTGCCGGTCGCGACGATGGGCCGTACCGGCTCCGGCTCGGCGCCATGGTGCTGACGGAAGCCGGCGAGGCGCTGCTCCAGCCGACCAGCGGCGCTCCGCTCGAGCTCTGTGTGAGCACGCCGGGCGCGACGCCCACGTGCCTGCCGGCGCTCTCCAGCGGTACCGCGGACGATCAGTGGCGCCTGCTCGACCGCGTGAGCTCGTCGCAAGATCTGCTGTCCGGGCTCAGCGTCGAGGTCCGCCGCAAGGGCGAGCCGAGCGCGCTCGCGTCGTGGAAATACCCGGTCACCGTGGCGCCGGAGGTGTTCTGCAAGGGTCTCGCGATCCCACTGCGCCAGGAAAAGGACGTGGTCGGCCGCGTCTCGGCGTTCGTGGATCAAACCCATTTCGTCGAGCTCGGTCGAGCGCCGACCCTGGCCGCGCTGCGTGAGCGACGAGCGCTGTTCGAATTCCACGGCATCGAACCCCGCGTCTACGAAACGACCGAGGCTAGCCGCCGCTTCGCGCTGGTGCTGGGCCCGTTCGACAAGGCGCAGGCCCAGGCTCTGCGCTGGGCCGCGCTCGAAGGCGACAAGGAAGCTGCGATCGTCTTTGGCCTCGACTTCAAGGGCGCACCTCAGCCGCTGCGCTAGCCGACGAGCTCGCTCAGGGCGCCAGTGGTCAGCGCTGGCTCCGGCTGCGTGCCAAACGAGTCCACGGCCACGCCGTAGGCCTGCGCTATCGCGACCAGAACGCGGCTATTGGTGACGGGGGTGAACACGGCGTCGCTCTCGCCGCACCACGGGCTGTCCGTGGGACAGTCGGCGGTGAGGCGCAAACGGCGGCCCATCTTGAACTTACCCCCTGCGCCGCCGGCGAGCAGCGTCGGCACGTTGCGCGTGCTGTGCAGCGACGGGTTGCCCATGTCGCTGGCCATGTAGATCAGCGTGTTGTCGAGCGCGCCGAGCCCGTCGAGCTTCTGCATCAGACGCGCGAGCTTCGAGTAGCTGTAAGCGTTGAACTTCGCCAGCGGCAGCCAGGTCGCGGGATCGCCGTCGCCCGGACGCCCATTGTTACCAACCGGCGACGCGTTGTAAGTGTGCGCGACGGCCGCGTGGTTGTCGGCGGGCAGGCCCAGCAGATTGCCCTCGTAAGCGAGGTCGTTCAAAAACAGCGTGGCGAAGCGCGTGATGTCGCAGGCCAGCGCCTGAGCCAGGACGTCGACTTGAGCGTCGGTGATGGCGTCGAAGTACGGCTCGCCACCATTGTACTGGCGCAGGGACGGAAACCCCGTGGCGTCGGGTCGTGCCGGCACGGTGCAGCTCGCTCCGGCCGCAACCTCCTGGTACTGCTTTTCGAGCTCGCGCAGCGACGTCAGGTGCTGGTCGAGCTTCTGCTGCTCGGGCGGCGCGAGCCGCGGGCGTAGCCGCTCGATGTCACCGCGCACGAAATCGACGACGCTCTGCCCGAGCTTGCGCTTGCGCGCCGCAGCCGCCTGCGCTGCAGGGTCGTCACCGACGACGAAGCCGGCGAAGAGCTGATCGAAGGCCGCCACCGGGTCGATGATCTTGGGCAGCGGCACGCCGCCTTCGCCATACGACAGCGTCGTACCCGACTCCGTGCTGTCGTTACCGACGCCGAGCGCGACGCTGGTCACACGCGTCTCGGCACCCAGGCCCTGGCTCACGGCCAGGAACTGATCGAGCGAGATGTTCTGCGGCTTCTTGTTGCCGTCGATACGGCTGCCCGTGAGGATCGTGCCGGCCGAGTCGTGACCGTTGGCGTTCGACAGGTGGTCGACGCCTTCCACGATCAGGATCTTGTCCTTGAAGCTCTTGCCGTAGGTCGCGGCGTCGTCGAAGCAACGCAGCGAGCAGTTCTCGTAGGCGATGTCGAAGGCCGTCTCGCTGTCGCCTTCGCGCATCGCCCAGTACTCCGCGGCGACGCCGTGCGGGTGATAGATGGTGACGAACTTGAGCGGCAGCGACTCGCCGGCCGCCTGCGCTACCGAGTCCTCGAGCAGCCGGCTGAAGGGCAGCGCGGCGAAGCCAGCGCCCATGGCGCGCAAGAAGGAGCGTCGCGTTCTGCTCTTCACGGTAGCCTCCGCTGGGCGAAGAGCGGGCTCTTGGCGTAGGCGATCAGCGTCTCGCTGATGTTACCGCTGGCGGCTGTCGGATCCGCCTGCCAGGCCGCGACGAAGGCGTCCTCGCTGGCCTGGGCCAGAGCGCCGCTCGTCCCGGCCGAGGCGCGGAACACGTGGCGCGCAAAGCAGCTGCGCACCGAGGCGCTCTCCGCCAGCGCCAGCGCCAGCGCGTTGCTGTCGGCGTAGTCGCCGTCGAAGTCGGTGCCCGCCGCCAGAGTGACTGCACTGTTCACGTTCTGTCCGTTGTCCATCTCGCGGTACTTGCCCATGCCGTCGAAGTGCTCGAAGGCGAAGCCGAAGGCGTCGATCGTCGAATGGCAGCCCGCACACACCGGGTCCGTGGAGTGCACGGCGAAGCGCTCGCGCGTGGTCTTGCTCGGGTCGGGAACTGGAGGCACGACGTCGATGTCGAGCTCGGTCGGCGAAGGAATGATCAGGCACGCCACGCGCCGCGCGACCGTGACGCCGCGCAGGACCGGTCCAGTCTCCGTGGCGTGGGCAAACACGGAGAGGAAGGCGCCCTGATTGAGCACGCCGTGCCGCGTGCTCGTGCCGTACATCGCCGCCAGCGGAGCGTCGGCCACAGTCGAGTCCGCGCTCAAGAGCTGGCCCACCGTTCCCGCGGAGCCCAGCAGCGCCTCGATGAAGGCATCGGTCTCCGCCAGCATCGACGCCTTGACCGCCTCGAACTCGGGATAGACGTTCGAATCCTTGGCGGTGAGCTCCAGCCGGTCCACGCCGAGCCACTCACGCAGCACTCGCACGCCGCGCTCGCTACCCGCCGTGTCCAGCAGTCGCCGCGCCTGCTCTGCGCGCCCCTCGGGCGTGCTCAGGGTCCCCGCCAGGGCCGCCTCGACCAGCGCGTCGTCCGGCGGCGCCTCGGTCAGGAGGTACGACAGCGAGCTCGCCAGCTCGTGGGGCGTCAGCGTCACGACCGGACCGGCGCCATCGCCGAGCTCCGTCAGGTACAGGAAACCGGCCGACTGCAGCACCGCGCTGGCGACGAGCTCGATGCCGTCGGCGTAGGCGGCCCCTTCCGCCGCCGTACGGTAGACCGTCAGCAGCGCGTCGCTCTCGGCCTGGTCCAGCGGACGGCGGTAGCCGCGAGCGCCGAACGACTGGATGAACGTCGTGGCGCAGGTCTCGCCCTGGCCGGCCGCGTCGGCGCACGGCGCGTGTGCGTCGAGGTTCGTCTTGATCTCCGCGGCGATCGCCTCGGCGGCGCTGGCCAGCTGCTTGACCAGCAGCGGGTCGACGCGCTGCGCCTCGTTCAGCGTGTAGCCGTCCTGGCGCAGATCCGGCGCGAAGGTCCGCGCGGGCGTGAGCGCCGTGGCGGTGAGGGCGCGCACCGAAGCGTCGTACTCGGCGTTGGTCAGTCGCCTGATCCGCGCCGGCAGCAGCGCCTCGGTCGGCGTGCCGTCCGGCAGAGTTCCGCCGCCGCCAGCGCCCGCGCTGCCTCCGCTCCCGCCGCGCGGCGCGCCGCCAGTGCCGGTGCCTGCCTCACAAGCGCAGCAGATGAACGCGAGCAGAGAGCACGAGAGGGCTGCTCGAATCGTGATGACCATGCCGTAGACCGAAACATTGCACTCTGAAGGCGAACCCTGCAACCCATACCGCTGCCATTGCGCGCGCTGCCCTGCGACTGGAACCGGTATCAGAAAAAGTACAGACCGACGGGTTAGACAAGCGTCTTTCCTCAACGGGCGCGCGCACTTGCGCCCACACCTCACAAATAGGTGCGGTTGATCATCGGATGATCCTGGTGCGTCGGCCCGGTATCGCTATCCGGGTGGTAGACCACGACGTCGAGCGCATCGTCTGCAGTGTGAAAGCTGTGCCTGCAGCCGGGCTCGATCACGAAACACAGGCCCGCAACGAGCGCATGCCGGTTCCCTTCCGTCACGCACTCGCCGCGACCGCGCGCAATCACGCCCACACGCACGCTGGGGTGGGTGTGCGCGCTCTGCGCCGTACCCGCGGGAATGTGCAGGTGGTTCAGGCACGGCTCACCCAGGATCGACGGAGGCAGTAGCAGCGAGTCGGTGCAACCATCGATGTAGCGGAGCCGGCCCTCATTCTCGATCGGTCCGCCCAGCAAGAACGGCCCGCGCCCACCGAGCCGGGTCACCGCGAGCCCGGTGCCCGTCGCTGTGACGACGCCGTGCCCCGAGAACGTCGCATACATGCCAGCGCGCAGCGCGAAGCGCCCGACCTCGAGCGTGAGCTCGGCGCTACCGGCGAAGACGTAGAGATAGTGCGTTCCATCGCCCTCGAGCGTGAGCGCCGCGTCTGACCAGGCCTGTGCGCGAGTCGGGAACTCACCCGGGGCGACCAGCGGCTTCCACTGCTCGAGCGCCGCGCTGCGAAATGATTCGTTCGACATGGTCATTCCGCTGCCGAAGCCGCGAGCGACCGTCGCCGGCGAAGCTCGAGCGGCAGGTGACCCGCGCCCGGCAACAGCGTCAACCCCTCGGTCGGCTCGATGCTGACTCCTTCGGGCAATGCAAAATCGAAGCTCTTCACGATACTGCCGAGCACCAGCGCGTCCTCCATCGTGACCAGAGCCTGACCGATACACACTCGCGGCCCGCCGCTGAAAGGGAAATACGCAAAGCGCGGCAGCTGTTTTGCTTCGGGCGCGAGCCAGCGCTCGGGACGAAACGCGAGCGGCTCGCGATAGTGACGCGCAGAACGCTGCACCGCCCACTGCGGCATCAGCACCTGCGCCCCGACCTCGAGCTCTACCCCGCCGATGGTCACGGGCTCGGCGACGGTTCGTCCGATGCGGTGCGTCGGCGGATACAGGCGGTAGGTCTCGAGCAAGACACGTTCGAGCAGCGGGAGGTTCTCCAGATCCTCGTACGCAGGCAGGGCATCGCCGCACACCTCGTCGAGCTCGGCGCGCAGCGCTGCGAGCACGTCCGGCGCCTGCGCCAGCGAGTAGAGCGCCCACGACGTCGCGGCGGCGGCTGTCTCGTGCCCGGCCAGGAGCATGGTCACGAGCTCGTCACGGACAGCTCGCGCGCTCATCGGGCAACCGTCGAGATCGTTACCGTTGACCAGACGCGCAAAAAAGTCGTCGCGCTCGACACCCCGACGCAGCGCCTTGAAGCGTTCGACGATCGAGCGCTCGAGCTGCCGCAGTCGCGCGCCAAAAGAAAGGTGCGCCAGGCCCGGAAACATCGCCAGGAGCCCGTAATAGGGAAAGCGGAACGACATGCCCGCCTGTGTGATGTCGTGACACAGAGTCGCCAGCGCGCGGATCCGAGCAGTGAGCACGGCATCGTCGATGCCAAACAAGGTGCGCGTGAGATTCCCGATGCACACATCGACGACCGCCTCGTGCACGTCGACCACTCCGTCGTCCCAGCTCGCGAGCTTGGCCGCGATACCACGACGGATTTCGCTGCCGTAGGCCGCTTGTCGGCTCGGATGAAACAGAGGCTGTAACAAACGCCTGCGGTGCCGCCAGCCCTCGCCATCCGCCGTCAACAAGCCGTCACCGAACAAGATGCGCAAGCCCTTGAGCAACCCCGGCTTGTGGAACGCTTTCGCCTGCTTGACCAGGATCTCTTCGATCAACGCGGGGCCAGTGACCACGTAGAACGGAAAGATGTAGGCACGACCTTTGACGATCGGCGCGAGGCGCTCGCACTTCTCGTAGAAGGCCAGGCCGTCGGCGCCGAGCTCGCGGGCGTTTCCACCCAGCCAGGACATCTGTGCCAACTCCATCGCGTGCAGCTGAAGTGAGTTCCGTCGCCGCGACAAGGGGCGTACTTGTTCGCACCCATAGTTCGAGCAAAAACGATTGCCGCCGTGTGGCCACTCCGTACGATCGCTGTCGGAGGTGACGGTCATGGTCCGTAGCGCATGGTCCGTGTGCACTGCACTCGTCCTCTTTTCGGCGATCGCGTCCGCCGAGAGGCCCACTCGTCCCGATCCCGCCGGAGCTGACACGCTCAGTGCCGAGCTACCCAAGGTGATGCCGCGTTTGCGCCTGAGCTGGCCGTTCGAGCCCAGACGCGTCTCCTTCAATCCCGGCCAGCCCTTCTTGAGCGCCAACGGCGTGCTGCAGCCTTACCGCTTCGAAGCCCAGTGGTGGCAGAGCGGACCGTTCGAGCTCAAGAGTCTTCACCACGTCGAACAGAGCAGTGAGCTCGACTGCAGCCTCACCTGTCAGCCGGTGATGGAGCGGTCGACCGGCGTCGAAGCGCGACTACAGCTCGGCAGCGCCCGCGCACTGCCCGAGACGTTTCTCTTCGCCAAAGGTGTCTCGTTCTTCTCGCCGCAGCGCAGCGGCCAGCGCCTGACCTTCGGCCTCGGCGGTCTGCTCGACTTGTAGTGGTCGCGCGCGCGGCCTAGCGTTGGGCCGAACATGCGAGCTCTGATTGTCTGGGGTTTGGTGAACACAGCGCTGCTCGCTGCCTGCCGCGAACAGCCGTCACCAGGTGCCGCCGCCTCCACTTCAGCCAGCGCGAAGACGAGCAGCGTCGTCGGTCCTCCCAGCGCGAGCGGCCCGGTCGCCGTTCCCAGCGCGAGCGCCGCACCGGCGCGGACGCCCGAGATCGAGGCGCGGCTCGAGCGCGGGCGCGCCCCGCAGAACGCCGGCGACTTCGCCAGCTACGAAAAGCTCTACGCCGAGAAGTTCGTGGGCATCAAGCGCGTCGGCATGCAGACCTTTCGCTTCGACCGCAAGCGCTGGCTGCTCGATCGCAAGGGCATGCTGGCGCACAAGCCCGAAGTCGGCGTGAAGAACCTCGGCGTCGTCGACCTCGGCAAGACCGCGGCCGTGCGCTTCGAGCAGACCTTCACCGCCAAGTCCTTTCGCGACGTCGGCACCAAGCTGCTCGTCTTGCTGGAAGAAGGCGGCGAGCTCAAGATCGGGCGCGAAGAGATGCTGACGTCGCTCGTGGCCACGCCACCCGGCGTCGTCTCCTTTCCCGACTTTGCGTTCGTGGTGCACCAGGGCGGCAAACCCTACGTGCTGCTCGAAAAGCGCGAGCGTGAGCAGGCCGCACCCATCGAGTACGTCGATCTGGAGAGCGCGCTCTCTCCGATCAAGGACGAGCAATCGCTGCCGAGCGAACGACGAGGCCTCGCCCAGCGAGAGCTCGTGCTCTACGGCGAGGCCGGCGAGCTCTGTCGCAGCAGGGTGACGCGGGTCGTGACCCTGGCGCGCGCCATCGCGCATTTCGGGCAGCGCCAGCAGTGGACGGGTGAGTTCGGCGAGCCGCCCGCCCCCAGGTCCACGATCGCTCGCGATCTGGTCGAGCTCTCCGGCAGCGCCGGCAGCACTCTTGCTCTCGAGCTCCAGTCGCAGCGGGGGTGCGTCAAGGCGCGCTGGGCTCGCGCCGCCGATCGGCCCGCGCCCGTGTTCTTCGCAAAGCGAGCCGCCAGCGCGGACGAGACGACCGCCGCTCTCGCGGCTTTCGAGCGCCTCCCGATCCACGACGCCAATCAGAAGCGATTCGAGCTCGAAGCCCAGGGCCAGAAAGGCCCCTGGTTTCGCTTCGATGGCGGCAGCCCCGTGGTGAACGCCTTCGAGCGCGAGCAGAGCAAGTGGACCACAGTGAGCGCCCAGGTCGGACACGGCTGTGGCGACTTCATGGGTGAGGGCTGGGCGCTTTTCAGAAACAAGCCCGCTGCCCTCGAGCTCGCCAGCACCGAATCGTTCCACCGTTCGTTCTTCTCGCCCGTCTCCGCTTTCGACGCGGACGGTGACGGCAGCCCCGAGTTCCTGGGGAGCGATCTGCGCCTGCTGCAAAGCCGCAACCGCCGCTACGAGATCGTGCTCGATGCCAGCCCGCCCGATTTCGAGTGTGGCTGCTGAGCCCGCCGTTCATGGCATGCGCCTTGCAGCCTCGTGGCGAGGGCTGCTCCACGTGGAAGAGAAGACCACCACCATTCTGATCGTGGATGATCATCCCGCCAACCTGCTCGCCATGCAGGCTCTGTTTGCGGTGGATCATCGTCTGATCAGCGCGAGCTCCGGCGAAGAAGCAATCGCCATCATGCGTGCTCAGCAGACGGTCGACGTCATCCTGATGGACGTCCAGATGCCGGGCATGGACGGCTTCGAAGCGGCCGCTCGGATCCGCGAGATCCCCGGCTGCGACGAGATCCCGATCCTGTTCGTATCGGCGGTATACACCGAGGATCCGTCGGTCAAGAAGGGCTACCAGGCGGGCGGGATGGACTACTTCACCAAGCCCTTCGATCCAGAGCTCGTTCGACGCAAGGTCGCCGTCTACGCGACGTTCCGGCGCAGGCTCGAATTCCTCAAGCACCGCGCAGATCACCTGAGGGAATCCCAGGCGCTGGCGCAGGCCGGGCGAAAGCTGGGCACGTTGTTACGGACGTTGCCCACGGGGATCGTGATCGCGAACAACGATGGTGGGATCGTCCAGGTCACCGAGGCCGCCTTCCGCATCCTCGGCTTGAGCGATCGACAGAACGCCTACTCCGACCTCCTGCGCTGGTGGGAAGCCGACGGACGCGCCCTGCGCGACGAGTCGAGCCCGCTCACACGCGCGCTCGACGCGGGCCAGACGACCAGAAACCGGCGTCTCGAGCTCTGCCTTCCGGACGGGAACGTGAAGACGATCCTGGTCGCCGCCTCGCCCCTGCTCGCGCTCGACGGCACGAAGGTGGGCGCCGCCATCGTGATCCACGACTACGACGAATCGGAGCTGCTCGAACAGTCCATCGAAGCGCACGCCTCCCGCCTGCAGTCCCTGGGCGTTGCGCTGGAGACCAACGCCGAGACGCCTTGACGGTTTCAGCCCGGCCGACGGCCAAGCAGGATCGGCCCGTAGATCGTCTCGTCGTTGCGCTCGCACTGCTCGAAGCCGGCGCTGGACATGAGCTCGAGCAGACGCGCCGCCGAGACGGCGTAGTAGCGGGCGGTCGTGCATCGAACTTGCGCTCCGTGCGGCTCGTCGACGATGAAATAGAAGCTGACGTCGTAGTGATCGGCGTCCACCCAGTGCCAGACCTGCAGCGGCACGTGACGCTTTCCCTCCCGCCAGCGCACACCGTACGGCTGCACGCGATCCACGCCGCGCTCCACTTGCTCGTAGTCGCGGACGGACAGGAGACACACCCCGCCTGGTCGGAGCGCGCGAAAGAATGCGCGAAACGCCGTCGCCACGTCGTCGTCGGTCTGAAGGTGAGGCACGGCGTTGTCGAAGGCGAGCACCACGTCGAAAGGCTGTGCGACGGTTTGATCGACCGAGCGCATGTCGGCGACACCGGCGTCCAGCTGGAGCCCACGCGCCGCCGCTTCGCGACGTAGCCGCGCGATCGCTGCCGGCGACAGATCGCGGCAAGTCAGCGAGCAACCGCGTTGGGCCAGCGGTAAGGACTGAGTCCCGATGCCCGCCGCCGTGTCGAGCACGCGGAGCGGCGACTCGGCGTGGGGCAGGTAGCGCCCCAGCAGCCCTAGGATGGTGTCACCCTGGCGCGCCATGCTCCTCTCCCAGCTCTCGAAGATGAGATCGTAGTCAGCGGAGAGATCGTCGTAGAACACGCCGATGTCGGGCTCGCTCATGGTGCCGCTCCGGTCGCAAAAAACCGCTCGAAGACGATGCTCTCTTCGCGTGTCCCGCAGGGCAGGATCTCCCCGATCCGGTTGGCCTCGGCGTAACCCTGGGCACGGTAGAACTCCATGGCGTTGGGGTTGAACGTCGAGCAAGTGAGCCAGGTGCGCGCGAAACCGGCGGCGCGGATTCGTTCCTCACCAGCACGCAGCAGGGCGGTACCGTGGCCGTGGCGCTGGTGGCTGGGGATCACCCACAGGCCGTTGATCTCGTCCTGACTCGTGAACACGAGTCCGACCACGGTGCCGTCGACTTCCGCCACCAGCATGTCCGGCCAGTAACGGCGGTGCCACTCCGGCTCGCGATCGTTGCGCACCCATTGCTGGATCATCGAAAACGGCGCCGTCTGCGCGAACGCGCTCAGCCAGGATCGGCGCGCAACCTCTGTCAGACGCTGGACGTCGCTCTCTCGCGCCGGTCGCAGTAAGGCCATCGCGGCGCCAGCGTACCAGCTTGCTAACGGCAGCGCTTGACGTAGTCCGCCACTACGCCAAAGGTCGCGACCCAGAGCTCGCTCTTCTTGGCCACCAGGTGCGCCACGAGCGCGTCGTGCGCCTCTTGCGGCACCGCGGACCACTCGCCTGGCGCGGCACCGACGGCGTGAAAGCCGAAGACCAGCCAGCTGCCGGCGGCGATGGCCTGGTCGACCGGCGTCGTCACGTCCGCTGGCGTCGCGGTCTCGGCGGGCCAGTTGGTGTTGACGTTGTAC
>DATLIL010000251.1:0-16148 GCA_035539475.1 Polyangiaceae bacterium | reverse complement strand
ACGCTGGGCGGCGGGGGACTCCTTCACCGTGGCGGATTGCGCCGCGGCGCCGGCGCTCTTCTACGCGGACATCGTCGAGCCGTTCTCGACGAGTCACCCGCACCTCGCGGCCTACTTCGAGCGACTCCTGCAGCGTCCGGCGGTCGCGCGTACGCTCGCCGAGGCGAGGCCGTACTTCCACATGTTCCCTCTGCGCGAGCGGATCCCGCCGCGCTTCCTGGACGGAGAGCGCTGACATGGCGGAGCTCGATCGCGTGTTTCATGCGCTGGCCGATCCCAGCCGTCTCGGCATGGTCGAGCACCTGAGCCGAGGCCCCGCTTCGGTGACGGAGCTGGCGGAGCCGCTGGGCATGGCCCTGCCCTCGGTGATGAAGCACCTCCGGGTGCTCGAACAGGGGCGCGTGGTGCGTTCGAGCAAGGCCGGGCGCGTACGCACCTACCGCATCGATCAGCGCGCGCTGCTGGCGATCGACAGGTGGGTTGCTCAGCGGCGCTCGGCCTGGAACGATCGCTTCGATCGGCTCGATCAGCTGCTGGCCGAAGAAGACGACGGCCCGAGCCGCAGGAAATGAACATGACTCTTCGCTCCGCCGACCACTCCAGCTTCGTGATCGAACGGCGCTTTTCGGCGCCCGCCGCGCGCGTGTTCGCCTCCTGGTCGAACGCGGAAAAGAAGCAGCGCTGGTTCGCCTGCCACGACGAGTGGAAGCTCGTCGAGTACCAGCTCGACTTTCGCGTCTACGGCACGGAAGAGAACGCCGTGAAGAGACCCGACGGCGTCGTGCACCGCTT
Source organism: Polyangiaceae bacterium (assembly GCA_035539475.1). GTDB lineage: Bacteria > Myxococcota_A > Polyangia > Polyangiales > Polyangiaceae > PMG-095. Next base: position 15,356 of record DATLIL010000251.1, on the reverse strand, counting down.
CCGGGCGCAGTTCCTGGACATCGTGCCCGAGCAGCGCATCGTCTTCGCCTACGCCATGCACGTGGGCGACGTGAGGATCTCCGCGTCCCTGGTCACCATCGTTTTTGCCGACGAGGGCAAGAGCACCAGGATGACGTTCACCGAGCAGGTCGTGTTCTTCGACGGTCACGGCGACGTGAACGAACGCCGCGAGGGCACCGAAATCGGCCTAGAAAACCTTGCTACCGAGCTCGCCAGGAGCTGACCGCGCCGCCACGCAGGCTGCTCGCTTGCTGGCGCACAGCCTCGTGGTCCATTGCGCGAGTTTCAAGGTCGTCCCGCTAGGTTTGATGGCCGCAAAGGCGCAAAGGCCTGACTGGGATTGGCTGCCGCTGCTGCGCACCATCTCGTGGTCGCTGGCGCAAGCTTCCAGGTCGTTCCGCTCGATCACAGGAAGTCCCTTCCCGCCTTCGCGGCTTCCTGTGAAAACCCATCGTGACGACGCAGACGCGCGCAAGCGAGACGCGACGCTCATGCGCAGGACCCGGCAGGAAAAAAATAGTTTCATCTAGTGGAATGAGGTGACGTCTCCACCTTTGCGCCTCTGCGCCTTTGCGGCAATTTCCTGGTTCCCTGAAGCCGTGTAGAGCGACAGGCGGCGGGTGGTCGGCGTGTTCACCAACACCAGACGCGACAGCGCATCGGCGCCCTCAATCGCCCGCGTCCGGCCGCTCGATGCCCGCGAGCTCGAACTTGTCGCCGAGATCATAGAGATGCGCGCGCAGGGGGCCTTTGGCCTGGCCGTTGCTGACGTCGACGATCATGTAGCTGTCGCCGGCGGGAGCGTCGGGGAGATCGACGCAGACGCGGCCGTCTGGAAATGAGCGGGTCGAGAGGGCCGGGCCACCCTGGACTCGCGCGGTGTAGGCGAAGCGCTGGCCGGTGAAGGCGGCGGAGCGGCGCGCCAGATCGACGGCGCAGAGGCGTGAGCCCGCGACCTCGAAGTCCGCCAGGGGCGAGAGCTTTTCGAAGTAACGGCGTACGATGGCGTGCTGGCGGCGGATCAAGTTGTCGAGCAAGTACGCCGAGTGCCGCGGGCTCGTGATGTTGCCGGTGGCGACGATGGCTCGCAAATGTTCGGCGCTGAAGCGCGAGATGATGCGCGTGATCCAGGCACCGTCGCGCTCGGTCATCTCCACGAAGGCGGGGTTGGGATAGCCGCCGCGCCACATCTCGGGCTTGAAATCACGGGCGTTGAAGTAGTTGAACATCTCTCCGCCGGGCGTGCGGCGGGCGCGATCCCAGGGCCGCTCGATCAGCCCGAGCGTGACGAAGTCTTCCGTGGCGTAGCCGATGTCGAGGTAGTAGGCGTGGCCGAGCCGCTTGCTCAGCATCTCCCAGTCCCAGTCGCTGCCGAAGGAGTCGCCGAAATCGAGGTAGTAGTGGCGGATGTGCCCCGGCGTCGCGTCGGGATCGGATTCATCGGCCGCTAGCCAGACGTTCATCGAGTTCTGCTCGCGCGAGTCGAAGTGATTGAGCCAGGCGGCGACGAGTCGCGCGCCGCGCAGATCACGACGGTGCTCGTGCGGGATGACGTCGTTCGGATCGTCCTCACGCACACCGGCATAAGTGAAGGGGCCGATCGCGCGACCGGGCAGCCAGCGAGACGCCACCATCCGGATGTAGCCGCCCCGCTTGGAGGCGTAGCCGAGCACCTTGTCTAGCGTTGCCTGGTCGAAGTTGCGCTCTTCGCCGCTGTTGTCGGCGAACTTCAGATCCGGCTTGAGCGAGAGGATGTTCGGGTTGACGTAGACGACGCTGTCGCAGGGCGTGTGGAACCCGGCCGCCCAGTAGATGCGCGCGGCGATGGTCGTCGCTGCGGTGGCGCGCTCTGGCTCGCTCCGGATGTCGGCCTTGAGCATGAACTTGCCGACGTCCTTGACCTTCACGCGGAAGCCGGGATTGGCGCCGTTGGGCTTGCCCTGATCAATCACCCAGGAGCCGGCAGGGCCGTTCTCGTCGAGCACCTTGCCGTCGTTGCAGGGACCGAGCGCCACCTGCTCCGGCGTCAGGGCGCGCACGCCGAGGCGATTCTCGAACCAGCTCGAATCCGGCACCTCGTCCCAGGCGTTGACGTTGACCGACTCGCGGAACCGCTTGACCGAGAGCGCGCGAGACAGCGGCAGGAAGATCGTGTTGTCGGCGGCATCCCAGGCGAACGGCGACTCGTACGTCTCGGGCGCGCAGAGCAAGTGTCCCGGCTCCTCCGGATCGGGCTTACACGGCGTGCGGAACGGCCGTGTGTCATCATCGCGCCAGATCACGGGGCGGCCCTGGGGAAAGCGCGGCGGCGCGGCGGCACAGCCCGCCGTGACGGCGATCAGGGCAAGGAGTGGGAGGTTTCGCTCAAAAAGCACTGGTCGCTCCCAGGACGAAACGGAAAGATTCGAACTCGGCACCCTCGTCTATGGGTTTCGTGCCGCCACCAATCAAGAGCTCGAACGGATGATCGCGGTGCCCGCTGTCGCGGAAGCCGATGGAGAAGGACAGACGGTTGGCCCCAGGCTCGAAGCCCGCGAGGTGTTCGCCGAACACGTTGCCGACCTCCGCACTCAGGGTGCCGTCGAAAAATACCCAGATCGGCCACTGGTAGTCGAGCCGCGCCGCCACTGCGCTGCGATCCACCAGCCGACCGTCGATGAAACCGCGCAAGGGATGGCTGCCACCGAACGTCACCTGCTCGGTGAACGGGATCTCGGCGTTGCTCCTGATCGGATCGACGAAGCGCGCCGTCAGCGTGAGACCGAGCACGCGGTTGTGATCGGTGACGTCCCAGTGCCCGCCGATGGAGCCGCCGTAGCGGATCCACTCACTCGGATCGCCACCGTCGATGCGGCCGGCCTGTTCTGCCCCCAGCACGAGCCTGAGACCACTGCCGGGCTTGGGCGCGAGCGGGCGGCTGTCGAGCTCCGCAATCATGCCGTGGTGTGCGATGCGGTAGCCCGTGAAGAAGCCGGGCGGATAGGGGTACCTGCCGGCGCGAACGAGATCACCGACCGATGGATCATCACAGCAGCCCTCGTCCTCGAACGTCGTGCTGCGCACGCCGGTGAAGGCGCGGAAGCGGCTCGAACGCCAGCCCCGGTGGTCGACGAACAATGACGCCTCGAGCGTCTCCGCCTCGTAGCGCCCGCCGTTGTCGTCGTCGCTGCGCGGCCCGAAGCCGTAGAACAACCAGTCCGGGCGGCGAGAGCCGTGGCCGCGCACGCCGATCTTCGTGTGTTTGGAGAGCAGCACGCGATCGCTGACCGTGAGGTTCAACCAGCCCGGGCCGCCGGTGGAGGCATACAGGCGGATCTGGTTGTCTTCGGCGATGGCGTCGTTCCAGAAGAAGTAGAGGCCCACGCTGGGACGGAAACCGAAGTCGAACAGCGCCGTCGGCACCAATCCAGCCTGACGGTCCGGACCGAAGGTGAAGAAGTCGAGCAGCAGGGTCGGTAACCTCGCACGCTCTGCCTCCACCGTGACCCAGCCGAGCGGTCGCCGCACCACGTACTCGCTGACGACGTAGAGCGGAAAGAGCACGACGCGAGGCACCCAGAGCCAGCCCTCGCCTGGCTCCGGCTGCGGACTGCCGCGACCGTCGTAGTCCGGCACCTCGCGTTTCTTGTCGCGCGGTGCCGGCTTGTTCTCGGGTGCGGCCGCTTTGGTATTGGCCGGCTCTGCCGCACGCGCCTCGCCGCTCCAGGAGAGCGCGAGCGCGAAGGCGAAAGCCAGTGTCTGTCGACCGTAAGCCCGAGGCATGAACCGCAGGGGCGTCTGTAGGGCGGGTCAAGCGCGAGCGGAAGGGGTAGCCGGGCCGAAAGGGATTTTCAGGGCTCCGAGCCACCCGAGATGCCCTTTTCGAGGGCGGCCAGCGAGATCCCGTCGAAAGATCGCTTCAGCTCGTCGACGATCTGCTCGCGCGGGCGCAAGGCTGGACCCTTGGCCCGGAGCCGGTGCCCGCCGACGTGCGGCCAGAGTGAATCGCGGACGTTCGCCGGCAAGACGTTCTCCAGGTATTCCAGCGCCGTGCCGCGCAGCTTCTGATCGTCGCTGTCGAGCGCCCGCAGCGAGAGCTCGACGGGCTCTCGCTCGAGGGCCAGCGAGAGCAGCGTGAAGACGTGTTTGAGCGGCTCGTCGCCGAAGGAGCGAGCGTCCATCTCGCGCTGAATCGCCTCGCAGACCAGCTCGAGCGGCAGGCGCCTGCCGTCGCGATCGAGAACCGAACGCAAGGCGAGACCCGCGCGGAATCGCACCTCGAACTCTTCGTCGGCGAGCGCGTCGCACAGCACCGCGACGGCGCGTTCGCCGCTGGCAGCCTCCAGCACACGCGGGATGCGCCGGCGTACACGGGCGGGCGTGCGGGCGTCGAGCAGCGCGTCGCCCAGGGCTCCGACCACGCGCGGAGCCACGTCACGCAGCGCCGCGGTGGCCGGCTCTACCACGTCGTCGCGAGCCAGGAGCGGCAGCGTCAGTGGCACCAGCACGGGGTCGATGCCCTGCTCGAGCGCCGGCAAGATGCGCGCGCGATCTTCGGACAGGAGCGCCTCGGCGCCGGCGCGCAGGGCCGCGCTGCGCGACTCACCCGCGTCGTGGCGGAGCTCGGCGATCTGGCGCAGCAGCGCGTCGCGATCGAGCTCGATCGCCGTCTGCGACAGCGTCAGGCGCGTGGTGCGATCGTGGACGTCGGAGTCGTCGAGCTTGACCACGCCGAGGCGCAGGCTCTTGGCCAGCTCTCGCACGTAGCCGTTGTGCAGCGCGAGCGAGAGCAAGAGTCCTCCGGCGGCGGCCACGGCCGCGACGATGAGCGCGCCGGGCGCGGCGAAAGCGGGCACGAAAGCCACGGCCGCGAGCAGCAGGCCGGCGCCGAGCAGATCGCCGGAGCGCTCCGCTACGACATCCAGAATGGTCTTGATTGCGCGCTTCTTTTCCGGGGCCAGCGGCGTGTACAGCGGCTCGTAGGCGGAGCGATAGAGCGAGTTTTCGAGCACGTTCGCCCCACCGCGCAGGAGCACGATGGGCCAGAGCTCGGGGATGCCGAGCGAGAGCAGCGCGAACAGGACGACGTAGCCCGGTAGCGTCGCCAGCGTGCCGCCGAGGCCGACGCCCTCGAGCGTCCGCCTGGTGAGCAGCAGCTGAACGCCTGCGGCGAGCACGCTGGTGATGGTGTAGAACGACCCGAAGAAGCGGAGCAGGCCGGCGGTGTCCGCGAAGCTGGTAGCAGCACGGACCTTGAACACGTAGTCGAGCAGCGAGCTGACGACGGCCGTCAGGGCCACCAGCGCGCCGAGGCGCTGCAGGTAGCCGGAGCGAGCCAGTATCGCGAAGCCGCCGCGCGGCTTTTCGCTCGAGCGCGCAGACTGACCCTTCACGGCCAGCGGCGCGAGCAGCAGCGCGGCCACGATCTCGAGCACGCCGAGCGCCGCGAGCAGAACCCTGACGTTGGTGTGCGCCAGGAGCGGCGCCGCGCACAGGCCGCCGAAGAGCCCACCGAGCGATGCGCCGGCGGCGATGCGCGTGACGGCGGAGCGCGCGGTGTGCGGATCGAAACGCTCCGTCACCGCCGACCAGAAGCCGCTCACGACCACGGCGCCCAGGGAAGCCACCTGCAGGTAGAGCAGGACGACCATCACGACCGGTGCTCGCTCGAAGAGCGCCGCCTGCAACAGCAGCAGGATGGCGTTGAGCCAGAGCAGCGAGCGGCTGGAGCGAACCGGGCCGAAGTTCCGCACCAGCGCCGTGGCGACGAAGGCGACGAGCAGCGACACCAGCGACGCGCCGAGCATGGCCTGCGGCAGGCGCGCGGGGCCGAACTGGCTCAGAAAAAGCGCGTCACGCGTCGCCTTGGCCGCGACGATCTCGCTGACCAGAAGCGCGGCGGCCAGGCTTGCAGCCCACTGCGCACGCGACTCGGCTTGCTGGCTCACGGGCGTAGCATAGCCCGAAGCGGTTCTAGCTCGGCTGGTCTAGCGGGTCGAAGGCCTGGCTGCTGATCGGGGCCTGTACCTGCTCCGACGTCTGGCCGAAGCGGCGCTCCTTGCCGCGGTAAGCGTCGAGCGCCTGGTGCAGGGTCTCGGGCCTGAAGTCGGGCCACATGATCGGCAGAAAAACGAGCTCGGCGTAGGCCGACTCGAACAGCAAGAAGTCGCTGACCCGCGTCTCGCCGCCGGTGCGGATCAGCAAATCCACTGGCGGGAGGCTGTGCGTCGACATGTGGCGGTGGAAGAAGGCCTCGTCGATCTCCTCGGGCAACACCAGGCCCGCGCGCGCCTGGATCGCCAGCGTACGCGCCGCCTCGATGATGTCCTGACGCCCGCCGTACGAGAGCGCCAGGGTGAGCGTCATGCGATCGCCGTCGGCCGTGTACGCCATCAGGTCTTCGACGGCGCGCCGCGTGACCGTCGGTAGATCGTCAATCGAGCCGATCACGTTGACGCGGATACCGTTCTGGCGAAGCTCGGCGCGCTCGGTCTTGGCGAAATCCACGAGCAATCGCATCAGCGCCTCGACCTCGCCGCGGGGCCTGGCCCAGTTGGCGACGCTGAAGGCGTAGAGCGTCAGATTCTTGATGCCGATGCGAGCCGACGTCTCGACCGTGTCGCGCACGGCGCGGGCGCCCTCGGCGTGCCCTTCTGCGCGGGCCAGTCCGCGGGCCTTCGCCCAGCGGCCGTTGCCGTCCATGATGATTGCGACGTGGTGAGGAAGACCGTTCGAACCGTTTTTGCCCACGAGATGCCTTAGCGTAGTGAAAGAGTCCGAGCGATTTGCACCGCCTCGAGAGTCTTGTCACGGAAAGGGCCGTGGAATTGTGGAGCTTTCGAGGAGAGTCGGCGGCCGGGAACGGGGCAATGGCTCGCAATGCCGCGTAAGTACTGTCATTTTAGCCAGCGCGCCAGCTGGCCGGCAGCACCAGTCGAAAGGCTACCCGAGGCGGGCCCGGGCTGACGAGCTCGGCGCGGCCGCCGTGGGCCTCGGCCACCGCCCGGATGATGGCCAGGCCGAGCCCCGTGCCGCCGCGATCGGGCCGCGTGGTCACGAAGCGACGGAACAGCCGCGAGCGCACGTGAGCGCCGACCTGACCGTCGTTCTCGACCCGGATCTCGATGTCGCCGTCCCGCTGCTCGATGCCGAGCTGCACCGGGCCGGACTCCGAGTGCACCAGCGCGTTGTCGATCAGGTTGGAGATGGCGCGTCCGAGCCAGTTGGCGTCGCCGCGAGCAGAGACGCCCTGGGCACCGACGATCTCGACGCGAGCGCCGGCCTCGCCGAACGCGGACAGGCTACGCTGAGCGAGCTTGCGCAGATCGACGGGCTCGAACGCCTCCGCGCCACGCGCCTCGATCTGAGCCAGGCTGAGTAGCTCGCCCAGCAGACGCTCGATGCGCTCGGCGGCTTCACGGATACGCCCGACGAAGCGCCTCGCCTCCTCGGGCTCGTCGAGCGCGCTCTCTTCGAGCACCTCGGCGCTGGCGCGGATCGCGGCCACCGGGTTCTTGAGCTCGTGCGACAGATCGGCCGCGAAGGTCTCGACGAAGGGCCTGCCCTCGAGCTGGCGCCGCATCGAGTCGAGCGAGCGGCTGAGGTGCATCAGCTCGCGGCCAAACACCGCCGGCGGCGCCGCCGTACGCGCACCGGTGCTCACGCGCTCGCTGAACGCGCTGAGCGCCTCGATCGGCGCTGCGATGGCGCGACCGATCCAGGCGGCGGCCAGCGCGGCCGCGCCGCCGAGCACGACGCTGATCACGAGCACCGTCGGCGCAAAGTCCGTGAGCAGGTTGGCCATCACCACCGTCGGCTTGACGACGCGCACGACGCCGACGGTCCTGCCGCCGACGAAGATCGGCGACTCCATCGAGACGGTGCCCGGCTCGCTCGCTGCAGCGCCCTGGCCACGAGGAAATACGACGCTGCCAGCCTCGTCCACGAGCTGCATGCGCAGGTCGGCGCCGCGACGGCGTTCGAGCTCGAGCCGGCTGGCAATCTCCGGCAGCGTGGCTCCGGTGCGATCGAGATCACCCGCCATGATACCGGCGATGGCAGCGGCCTCGTCGCGCGCCGCCTGCGAGGCCAGCCGTACGGCGCGGGCCTCGATGCGATCGATCACCATCACGCCCAGCCCGAAGGCGAAGGCGCCGACGATCACGGCCAGCGCCAGAAAGACCTGCATGCGGATGCTCATGCCGCTCCTGCGCGTACGCAGCAGGCGCGACACCACGAAGGCCACCAGCAGGATCAGCCCGATCGATCCGGCGGCGACGAGGATCAGACGGATCACGGGTCCTGGATTTCCTGACTCGGCGTCTCGACGGCGCGGTAACCGACGCCGCGCACGGTCTCGATCAAGGCGGGGTCGGCGCCGGCCTCGTGGACCTTGCGGCGCAAGGCTTTGACGTGCGAGTCGACGGTGCGGTCGGTGATGGCGAAGCCGTCCCCCCAGACGCGATCGATGAGCTCAGCGCGAGTGAAGACGCGACCCGGGCTCTCGAGCAGACAGGCGAGCAGATCGAACTCGACGCGGGTCAACTCGAGCGCCTTGCCGTGCACCTTCGCGCGGCGTGTAAGCGGATCGGCGCTGATGGGCGGGTCGGCCGGCGGAGTAGCCGGTTGAGGTGTCGGCGCGCCGGTGCGACGCAGCACTGCGCGAACTCGCGCAACTACCTCACGCGGCGAGAACGGTTTCGTCACATAGTCGTCGGCGCCCGTCTCCAGGGCGGCGACGCGGTCGGCTTCGCCGTCCCGACTGGACAGCACGATCACCGGCTTGGCTGACTTTTGCTTGCGAAAGCGACCAATCAGATCGAAGCCGCTGCCGTCCGGCAGCATCAGATCGAGAACGACGAGGTCGGATTCATGAGCGCGGCCCTCCGCCTCGGCCACGTTGGACGCTTCGATAACGGAGAAGCCGTCGCGCCTGAGGGCATAGGCCACCGATTCGAGAATCGCGGGTTCGTCCTCAACGACCAGGATCCGCGCGCTCATGTAGGTAAGGACTGTAGCAGGCGCTCAAGCAGACATCTTGCGATTCCGGCGCCCAAAGGCCATTCTGAAGGGACCGTGCGCACCTTTCTGATTCTCCGCCACGCCAAGGCGGTCCGCGAAGAGACGGGCTCCGACAAGGAGCGGGAGCTCACGGCGAAGGGTCGCAAGGCGGCGGAGCGCATGGGCGAGCTCACACTCGAACAGAACCTGGTGCCCGATCTCGTGATCTGCTCCACCGCGACGCGGGCGCGCGAGACCTTCACGCTCTTTGCCAAGGGCGCGACCTACGACGGCCGCGTCGAGTTCCTGGACGAGCTCTATCTGGCGCCTGCCGTGCTCTACGTCGAGGCCGTGCAGAGGCTGGGGGGAAGTGCCCAGAAGGTGATGGTGATCGGCCATAACCCGGGCCTCGAAGCGCTCCTGGACGTGCTCACTGGCTGCGCCGAGCCACTCGCCACGGCGGCGCTGGCCGTCTGCGAGCTGCCGGTAGAGCGCTGGGCGGATGTGGATGGAAAGGTTCAGGGAGCCCTCAAAGGGCTGTTCAGGCCAAAAGAAATCGACTGAAGTCCTACCCAACCGCCGGGCCCGGCGGTATCCATCCGACCTCCGAATGCCGCCGACCCGCCTGCCCCGCAAGAAAGACGTCGCCGTAGCGTTGCTCGAGCAGTCGAGTGTCTTCGTGCATCTCGATCCGCGCGCCGAGCGCGTGAGCGTGCCGACCTGGTTCAAGAAGCAGCCTCAGCTCGTCTTGCAGGTTGGCCTGAACATGGCGATTCCGATCCCCGACCTGCGCGTCGACGAAGACGGCCTGGCGTGTACCCTGAGCTTCAACCGCACGCCTCACTACTGCGTGGTGCCGTGGAGCTCGGTCTACGCGCTGGTTGGCGAGGACGGCCGAGGCATGGTCTGGCCCGACGACGTCCCGCCGGAAGTTGCCGCGCAGATGCAGCAGAAGGCGGCACCCAAGCCGAAGCTCGCAGCAGTCGCGCAAGGTGCGCCCGCGGAGAAGGCGCCGGCTGCGGCCCCGGAAAAAGCACCCGCGCAGAAGGCGCCCGCAGAGAAGGCGCCCGCGAAGAAGAAAGCCGCGACGCCTGCTCCCGCAGCGGCAGCAGCAGCAGCCGAGGGCGACGCCGAGGCGAAGCCGGCTGCAAAAAAGAAGCGCACGCGGCGTAAGGTCGAGAAGGTCGAAGCTCCCAAGGCCGTCGCGCCAGTGGCGGCCGAGCCCGCCGAGGCGCAGCAGGAGCCGCTCGCTCGTGCCGGCGGCAAGGGCAAGCGCGAGCTGCCGCCCTACCTGCGCGTCATCAAATAGCCGCTCCTCAGACGCCGCCTTGACCGGCCGTCGACGGGGCTCCGCCTGCAGGCGCGCCACCCGCCGGTACGCCGGGCCCGCCTGCGTCGCTGCTGGCTCCGCCGACACTCGTTTCGCCTGCAGCGCCGCCGGACGAGACGGCTCCGCCCGCGGACTGCTGGCCCCCGGACGCTGGCTCGCCTCCGCTCGACTGCAGCACTCCGCCTTCGGCGTTGCCGGAGCCTCCGTACGAGGGGACACCGCCCGTTCCGGTGGGGCCTTCTCCGCCGCTGCCGGACGAAGGCGAGACACACCGCCAGACTCCGCCATCGCGCACGCACTCGTAGCCGGACACGCAGCCGACGTCCGCCCAGCTACAGTCGACGGAGCGACAGCGCCCTTCGCGGTCGCACGTCTCTCCGCTGGTGCAGTCGCTCGGCCGTTCGCACGGGGGAGACGGCTCGACGCACTCGCCGGTCAGTAGCTCGCAGACGTACCCGGGGGCACAATGAGCGTCCTCGGTACACCCTCCCTCGTTGTAGATCGGGCAACCCGGAACAACGAGTCCTACCGAAAGTAGCAAAGCGACGAGCGAAACCGGGCGCTTCATACGGCTCCTCCAGGCGCCACGCAGTGGGGCGCGACTGGCACAGCGTAGCAAGCAGCGTGCCCCCATGCAGCGGGCCAAAATCCCGGCTGTGCGCTCGGGCCGCCGACCAGTCGTGAAGCCCGCTTCACGCCTGGACCGTGGCCCAAAAGAAACTAGTCCAAAGCCTCGTAATCCCGCCATGCTAAGTTCCCCGCGCCCTCGAGAACACTAATGGACGTCCGCTGCGCCCGCTGCGCGACCGAGTACGAGTTCGACGATGCCCTGATTTCAGAGCGGGGAACGACGGTCAAGTGCACTAACTGCGGGTTTCAATTCAAGATTTTCCCACCAAAAGCTGCCGCCATCGCGCCTGAGCGCTGGCTCGTTCGAACGGCAGATGCGCGCGAGGTCGTGTACACGTCACTGCGCGAGCTGCAGCGGGGAATTTCGGATCGGCAAGTGGGACCCAACGACCTCTTGTCGCGTGGCGGCGCTCCGCCCAGGCCTCTCGGTTCCATCCCCGAGCTCGAGCCGTTCTTCGCCGCGAGCTCGACGAAGGCTGCTCAGCGCGCGCCGCGTACCCTGCACGGTGTGGCTCCACCCGCAGGTGTGGGTGCCAGCCCGTCGAGCTCGCGTGCCGCTCCCCCACCCGCTGCGTCGTCTTCTTCCGCCAACCCTATGGCAGCCACCGTTGCCTCACCGGGGCCGATGGCACCCGTCGCGCCCGCACCGGCGCGCGTCGAATCAGCGCCACTTTCGGCAACGCTGCCGGTGATGGACCAGCAAAAGCCCGCTGTGTTCGTGCCCGCGATGGTGGACGAACCGCCGCCGCGCAGCGTACCCATTTCCAGCAGGGCGCCAGACACGGTCTCGAGTCCCGTTCGCGCCACACCGGAGCCCACGCCCGCCCCCAAGAGCGTGCGGCGCGAGAGTTTCGCCTCCTACGACGACTTTCCGCCCGAGGGTACGCAAGAGAGCGGACGGCGCGCGCGTTCACGCTGGATCGCGGCGATCGTGATCCTCGGTGTGGTGGGGCTGTTCGCGGCCACGGTCGGGCGGCAGTACCTCGTCCGCGGAAGTGCCAAGCCGACAGCGTCGGCCAAACCCACGGACGACGGTCGCGTGGCGACTTTCCTCAAGGACGGCACGCGCCTCCTGGACGAAGGCGACTTCGAGGGCGCCAAGGAGCAGCTGGTCAAGGCTCAGGCGCTCGCAGACAAGAATCCCGCCGTGCTGACGGCGCTGGCGCGCCTCGAGACGATGCGCGCGGACATGTACTGGCTGCGCCTGCGTCTGCTCGATCCCGCGTCGACGGAGCTCGTCCAGAGCACGCACCGTGAGCTCGGACGGCGCGTGGGCAAGGCACGACAAGCCGTCGACTCTGCTTTCGCGCTGGCGCCAGAAGATACCGTCGTCGTGCGCGCTCGCATCGACGCGCTGCGCCTGAGCGGCGAGGCCGACAAGGCGCGTGAGTGGGTCAGCTCGCTCGGCGCCGCCGATCCCGAGAACGCCTACGTGCTGGCCGCGCTCGACATGGCGGCGGCAGAACCGAAGTGGCCGGGCATCATCGAGCAACTCAGGAAGGCGGCTGCTGCGCACAATCTGCGGGCTCGCGCCGCGCTCATCTACGCCCTGGCCCAGTCGGGAGCGGTCGATGACGCTCAGGCGGAGTTTGCCAAGCTCGAGGGCGACGAGAAAGGCCATCCGCTGCTCGACGAGCTGAAGGCCTTCACGCAGCGGGTGAAGGTCGTGGTGCGTGACGCCGGCACTGGCGCGGACGCCGCGGCACCGATCGCGACGGTCGACGTCAGCAAGCTCCCGGCGCTCGACACCTCACCTGGACCCGATCCGGGCGCGCGCCCCGAGCCGGCCGGTGATTTCCGCCAGCGTCTGGTGCGCGCCTCCTCGGCGCTGAAGGCCGGCAACCTGGCGGAGGCCGAAGCGCTCTACCAGGGCGTGCTGAACGAACAGCCTGGTAACACCGAAGCACTATCGGGACTGGCGGATGTGGCCCGCCGGCGCAATGATCACGCCACGGCGAGCAAGCTCTACCAGAAGGTGCTCGACCAGAATCCGAGCTACCTCCCTGCCTTGATGGCCAGCGCTGACTCCAAATGGGCTTCCGGCGACCGCAAGGGCGCCGTCACCCTCTATCGCCGCGTGCTCGAGCAGGCGGGTCCGGGCAGTGAGTATGGCCAGCGCGCGTCAGCTCGCATCGCGGAAGCGGGCAAAGACGGCGAGCAGGCCGCGCCCGCTCCGACGACAGCTCCGGCGCCGACCGCTGCGCCAGCGCCAGCGCCCACGCCGGCGCCCGGCGAGCAACCCCACATCGACACCAGCGACCTCCCCGGGTTCAACAAGTGAAACGCTTCGCCTGGTTGCTGCTCGCACTGTGTGCGTGTGAAGGCCGCCCCCGCGTCAGTCCTGGCTCCGGCGACGACGAATCCAGCGCGCCGTCGCTCAACGAGCGGCGCGTGATCGAGTTCGACGTCAGCGCCGGAGCGCCCGAGTCGATCGGCGGCGGGATGTTCCCGATGCCAGCGACACGCACCTACGCGGGCCTGGTGCGCGCGCTCGAACGCGGACTGGAAGAAGAGACCACCGCAGGCGTGTACGTGCGTCTCGGCGGGCAGAGCTTCGATCTGGCTCAAGCCGAGGAGCTCGGCGGACTGCTCGAGCGCTACGCCAAGAAAAAGCTGCCCGTGGTCTGCCACGGCCACGCCTTCACCAACGCCACCACCTCGCTCGCGCTGCGCGGCTGCACGCGACGCTGGCTCAGTCCCGCTGGCGCGCTCGACACCGTCGGCATCGCCGCGCAGCTGGTCTACCTCAAGGGTTTGCTCGACAAGCTCGAGGTGCAGGTCGACTTTCTGGCCATGGGTCGCTTCAAGAGCGGCGCCGAGCCGTTGACCCACGACGGACCGACCGAGAACTCGAAGAAGAACCTGACCGAAACGCTGGCCGCGATCCGCCAGGGCTGGCTCGAGACGGCCCCGGCCGGCGATCTGCGGAGCGCCATGGAACAGGGTCCGTGGTCGCCCGAAGAGGCCAAGGCGCGCGGCCTGATCCACGAAATTGGTTTCGAGTCCGAAGCGCTGGCGGAAGCCAAGAAGCTCGGCGCGGTCACCAGCTCGAGCACCTCGTTCGGTCCGCGCGCAGACGCCGCCCGCGGCCTCGACATCGGCGAGATCGTGCGCGTGCTGGCCGGCGGCGACGAGGCCACGCAGAAGCCGCACCTGGCCATCGTGCCGGCCGAAGGCTCGATCACGATGGAAGCGGGCGGTCCCTTCGACAGCGGCGGGATCAACTACCGCGCACTGTCGAAGACACTGAAGCGCATGGCCCGTGACGACAGCGTCAAGGCCGTCGTGCTGCGCATCGATTCGCCCGGCGGCTCGGCGCTGGCCAGCGACCTCCTCTGGCACGAGGTGATGGAGCTGCGCAAGAAGAAGCCCGTGATCGCTTCCGTGGGTGGTATGGCCGCGAGCGGCGGCTACTACATCGCTGTCGCCGCGCAGCACATCGTGGCGGAGCGCACGAGCATCGTCGGCTCGATCGGTGTGTTCGGCGGCAAGGTCGTGTTCGCGCCCGCGCTCGCGAAGTTCGGCGTCAACGCCGTCACCTTTCCCGCCAGCCCCGAGCCCGGCGCCGCCGAGCGCGCGACCTACCTGTCGCCGCTGTCGAGCTGGGACGACGGCACGCGCGAGCGTGTCCGCGCACAGATGCAGAGCGTCTACGATCTTTTCGTCTCGCGCGTCGCCGCTGGACGCAAGTTGCCGATCGAAGCCGCCAAGGACAGCGCCGAGGGCCGGATCTACGGCGCCGCGCAGGCGCTCGAGCGAAAGCTCGTCGACGAGCTCGGCGGTCTGCGTGAAGCCCTCGCCGCCGCCCGCCGCCTGGGCAAACTCGAAGAAGACGCACCCGTCACCGTCGAGGGTGCAGCCGAAGGCTTGCTCGAGATGCTGATGCTGGGTGAAGACGCCAGCGAGGCCCAGATCGCCGCGGCCGTTACAGCACTCTCAAAACGCGACGTGATCGCGCTGGGCGCGCTTCCGGACGAGCTTCGTCCCTTTGCCGCCTCGCTCGGCCCACTGCTGCAGGGTGAGCGCATCGTGGCTGCGCTGCCGTACGCCTTCACCGTCCGCTGAGCGGAATCGCGCCGAAACGCCGCGCCTATTGCGGCCAGGAGCCCGGCCATGCTTTATCGAAGGTGGCCATGGGTAAGAAGTTCCTGGTGGTACTTGGGCTCAGCCTGGCTCTCCCGGCGGCGGCGAGAGCGCAGAGCAACGACCGCACGCTCGCCGAGGCGCTGTTCAGCGAGGGCAAGCGGCTGCAGAAGGAGGGCAAGCTCGACGAGGCCTGCCCGAAGTTCGACGACAGCTACAAAGCGTTTCCCGGCACTGGCGCGCTGTTCAACGCCGCCAACTGCTACGAGCAGGCGGGCAAGACGGCAACGGCCTGGGGTCGTTACGGCGAAGC
>DATLIL010000250.1:0-2376 GCA_035539475.1 Polyangiaceae bacterium | reverse complement strand
GTCAGCGCTCGCTGGTCAGGTGGCGCACCTGCTCGCACGCGGCGACGTGCACGTCCTCGTGTGCATGGTCTTGCCTGCCGTCGCGATTGACCAGGTTTTCGGCGCCGGGGACGGATAGGTCGCGCTCCCTCAACGTTTCGTCGAAGAAATGACTGGTCTCTGCTACTCGGCCGCGCGCTTCAGCTGTTCCGCCCACAGCCGTTCGGTGATGGCCGCTCTCGTCGAGCATCGGTATCCGTCGCATCTGCTCGCGCTGCATCAGGTGCTCGACATCAGCCGCCGTCTGCCCCGGCTGGCGGGTGACAGAGCTCTGTTTGGTGTGGTTCAGCGCTGGAGCGACGCAGAGCCTGCGCCGGTAGCGCAAGGTTTGCACCGCTGGGCTGCTTCTCCGAGGAAGCCCCCCGATAAGCAGCAGCGCTCTTCATCGGCACGGATCCTGCGAGGGGCGGGGCTCGATGCCGCAGCCAGCAGGGTCTACCCTCCATCTCGAGCGCGTCGACGGTTGCGCGCCTGTCGCCGTCGCCGGTACAGGCGCCTGAGCTGTGCGCTTCGCCACCGATCTCGGTTTCCGGCTCGCGGTAGCGCTGTGCTGGTTGAGCAGCGTCCTCACCGTGTCGCTGCCGGGCCGTGCCATGACCGCAACGCGTTCGCAGAGGCAGCTGACTTGGCAGCGCGACTGGCCGCGCTTCTCGCCCGCGGAGTTCGCCCTGACGGGAAGCCTGTTGCTCGGCACGGGCGTGCTGCTCGTTACGGACACTGGCGACGAGCCGAACTGGCGAGGCCCAGTGTTGTTCGACGAATCCGTCCGTGACGTCCTGCGCGGCGGCACGCCTGCGACGCGCGAGGCGGCGCAAACGGCGAGCGACGCCTTCTACTACGCCGGGCTGGCTTATCCGTACCTCGTCGACGTGGTCGCGGTCGCTTGGCTCACGCGCGAGAGCCCTGACGTCGCCGGGCAGATGGCCCTGATCGACACCGAGGCCTTTGCCGTCACGGGCTTCCTCAGCTTTCTCAGCAACGCGACGCTGAAGCGCGAACGTCCGAGCCGACGAGAGTGCAGCGCCGGTAAGCCCGATCCGATCTTCCCGGCCTGCGACGACTCGGGCCCGAGCGAAGCCTTCTACAGCGGGCATACGGGTATCGCCTTCACGGGAGCCGGTCTCATCTGCATGCACCACGCGCACCTGGCGCTCTACGGCTCCGGGCCCGGCGGCACGATCACCTGCGCGGCGAGTCTGGCCGGCGCCACGCTGGGCGGCGCCTTGCGAGTGGTCGCCGATCAGCACTACGCGAGCGACGTCATCGCGGGTGGCGCGATCGGCCTGGCGTTTGGCCTGGTCGTGCCCTGGCTCCATTACGGTCCGGCAGCGAGCGGCGCTGACGCGACCGCAACAGCCGTCGTCGCGAGCTGGTCGGCGCGGCCGACCTTTTCATCCACTTCCGCTGCGCTGGTGCTCGATGGCCGCTTCTGAACGACTCGTGCTTGCGGTCGCGCTGGCGGCCGTGCTCTGGCCTGCGCCGCTGCTCGCGCAGACAAGGACGTCGGCACTCCCTGCGGAGCCGCCACGCGTGGAGTGGCGGCCGGAATGGCGCGAGTTCAATTGGGAGGACTACCTGATCACGTCGCTTGCCGCGGGCGTGGTCGTGGGCGGGCAGCTCTGGCCCGAGGATCCGGCGGGCGGAAGCGAGGGCTTGCCCTTCGACGAGACGGCGCGGCGCGTGTTGCGTGTCCAGAGTGAGCGCGGCGAGCTCTATGCGCGCGACGCCAGCGACGTGCTCATGCTGGCCGCGATCGGCTATCCGTTTCTCGTCGACTCGCTGACGGTGGCACTGTGGCACCACCAGAACCCCAAGGTCGCCAACGAGCTGGCGCTGATCTCGGCGGAGACGCTGGCGGTGACCTCCGCGCTGCAGACGACGGTCTCCGGCCTCACCAACCGCCAGCGTCCGTACGGGCGTCGTTGCGGCGACGAGCTGTCCAACGAGACGCTGTACTGCAGCGAGCGCAACCGTTACCGCTCATTCTTCAGCGGCCATACCTCAATCAGCTTCGCGAGCGCGAGCGTGGTGTGCATGCACCACGCGAACATTCCGCTCTACGGCGGCTCCGGCGACCAGCTCGTGTGCGCGCTCGGCTTCATGAACGCTGCCGCGGTCGGCACGCTGCGGGTCGCCTCTGACCAACACTACCTGTCCGACGTGCTGATGGGCGCTGGCATCGGCACCCTTACCGGGTTGGCGGTGCCATGGCTCCTGCACTACCGCCCCGCCGAACGGCGCGGCTGGACCGCGTCGCTGGCGCTGCGCGTCGTCCCGCTGCCCGGTGGCGTGAGCGTGGGAGGTGAGTTTTGACCGGCGTGCGAGCCTGGTACGCGC
>DATLIL010000249.1:0-7747 GCA_035539475.1 Polyangiaceae bacterium | reverse complement strand
CGCGAGACGCGAGACGCGAGACGCGAGCAAGGCGCATCACGCAAGCCCCAGCAAGCGCCGTTACAGCGTAAGCGAGGCTCGCGTGAGCGAGCCGAGCCGGAACCACTCCCTGGATCTTGTCGCAACCAGATCTCGATCAAGAACAGAGACCCGAGTCACAACAAACTGACCGAACAGGCGCGGCTTTCCACCAGAGCACCCGGAAGGCCAGGCGCCTTGCGCAGGCACTCCGCCAAACAATACCCAACCGCGAGGCGCGCGGAGCGCGCCGAGCAGCGCGCAGCGCGAGAGCTCAGTCCCGCCAGGCCGAGGGCAGCCGGAACTCGAACTCACTGATGCCCACGAGACCGTACGCGCCCTGTCCGGTGGGTTTCGCTTCTCCGCTGCAGTAGCCGGTGCCCGCGACGACGTAGGCGCGAGCTTCGCCCGCGTCGGTCTGTTCGGTGAAGTCGAAGGTGTGCTCGGCGATGTCGACCTGGCACGCACCGTCGGGCGTGCGCCAGCGGCGCGAGCTCATGTCGTAGAGGTAGATGCTGGCAGGAAAGCCCGACCCCGTTTCACCCTCGTGCACGTCGTCGATCACGACCTGGAATTGCGCGACGGCGTTGGCCAGCAGGAAGACGTTGTCGATGCCGCTGTCGACGCTGTAGAGCGGCGCGCAGCCCATGCTCGCTTCTTCGGGAATGGTGCCTTCGAGCGTCCCGGAGAGTGTGACGTTCAGCGAACAGCTGACGGGCTCGGCTACCTCGCCTTTCTCACCCGCGACGACCTCGGGGTAGCCACCACACGCGACCGCGAAGAGAGCGAGGAGGGGAACCAACCGGTTCATCTGTTCAATAAGTGTAGCTCTGTCTTGAAATGTCGTCACCTGTGGTAATTACGTGTCCAGTGTCAGGGATCCCCATCTCTGATAAAGGCACGCAATACATGGGGATTACTGCGCTGAGTCGCCGGGGGCGATAGGCCTCGTTGGGTGCAGTCATGTCGCAGCGCGTCGTCACCGCACACGCGCGAAACGCGCACGAAACCTGCTAGCGCGATCAGGTAATGGAACTCACGTCTCAGCCGGAGCACGAGCAGGTCGTATCGCTCTGGATCTACGAAGAGGGTCCGTTCCCCAACAGCCCCGAGTTGCCCGCGCTGGTCTACCACCGGGCATTCGAAGCGGTCTCGGACCTCGCCGAGGTGATCGAAAGGACGTTCGCGAAGAACGGCTGGACCAACGGCTGGCGCGACGGTGTGTACCCGTTTCATCACTTTCACAGTACTGCGCACGAGGTGCTCGGTTGCTACCGCGGACAGGCGAGCCTGCAGCTCGGCGGTCCCGGTGGTCCGCGCATCTCCATCACGCGTGGCGACGTGCTCGTCATTCCCGCCGGCGTCTCGCACTGTAGCGAGGCGACGAGCTCCGACTTCGCAGTCGTCGGTTGTTACGCCAACGGCGAGCAGTACGACATGTGCGCGGGCGATCCGGAAGAGCACGACGACGCCGTCGCACGCATCGCGAAGGTGGAGCTGCCGCCCGCCGATCCCGTCCACGGCTACAGCGGACCGCTGCTCCAGTACTGGAAGGCTCACTAGGCTCATGGCAGAGATCCTGATCAACATCGACGTCGACGACCTCGAGCGAGCCGTCGCGTTCTACACGAGCGCGCTCGGTCTGCGCGTGGGCCGGCATTTCGGCGACTGGGTCGAGCTCGTTGGTGCCCAGGCGCCGATTTACCTGCTGCCGAAGGCGGCGGGCAGCGCGCCGTTTGCCGGCGCAAGGCTGGGGCGCGACTACTCGCGTCACTGGACGCCGCTACATCTGGACTTCGTGGTCAGCGACCTGAACGCGGCCATGGCGCGCGCGGAGGCCGCTGGCGCGCGGCTCGAGGCTCCCGTCAGTGAGCACCGCTACGGCCTGCTCGCGCTCTACAGCGATCCCTTCGGCCATGGCTTCTGCCTGCTCGAGTTCAGGGGCAGGGGCTACGACGAGATCGTCGTCAGCCCGCAGCCTTCTTCCGGCTGACGCGCTTCTTCGCCGTCGCCTTCTTCGCCGTCGCCTTCTTCGTCGTCGCCTTCGTCGTCGCCTTCTTCGCGGTTGGCGGCGGTGCGGCCAGCTTGGCCAGTGACTTCTTGGAGGCGATCAACCGGTAGCTCTCTTCGAGGTAGGAGCGCACGAGCTTCCAGTCCTTGACCTTCGTGGCGTCCATCGAGACCCAGCCCTTGTGCCCCACGTAGGGCGCGGGCCAGTAGCCGGGCTCGCGGGTGAGCTTGGCGGCATGCTGCATCGCGAGCTTGAAGCCGATCACGGCGCGTCCGCCCTCTTCTCCGTAGCCGCAAAAGATCTTCTCGCCGACGCGGAAATGGGGCTTGCCCCACGTCATCGTCAGCTTGGTGTCGGGCAGGGAGAAGACGATCTCCTTGACCTTCTCCAGCACTGGATCCGCCTTGACCATGGCCTCCGTCTACTCGAGGCCTGGCCACGCCACCAGCCGTACGTCGGGAAGTTTCCCCCTGACGTCCCAGGAGCCCGGCGGGCGAGCGTTCGACCCGGCGGAGCTGCGGGGCAAGATCGCACGATACGAGCACTGACGTCTCGCCCGGTGTTGCACGAAGGGGCGGGCGTTTTGCAATGCTTGCAACTCGGGCGTGGGCGATCAGCATTAAGCTGAATGCTGCCCGAGCTGCTCCTGATCCTTGCGCTCGTGCTCGTGAATGGGCTGCTCGCGGGCGCCGAGATCGCCGTGGTCGGCGTAGACAAGCTACGTCTGAAGCAGCTCGTGCAAAAGGGGAGCAAACGCGCGCGCGCCGTGCAGCAGTTGCGTGCGTCGCCTGAGCGTTTTTTCGCGATCGTGCAGATCGGTATCACGGTGGTCGGCGCCAGCGCCGCCGCGCTGGGCGGCGTGAACTTCGCGAACCAGCTCGAGCCCGTCTTCGCGCGTCTGCCGCTGGTAGGCCGTTTCGCGGAGAGCCTCAGCCTGGTGCTGGTCGTGGCGGTGATCTCGTTCCTGTCGCTGGTCCTGGGTGAGCTCGTGCCCAAGTCGCTGGCCATGCGTCACGCCGAAAAGTACGCGCTGGCGATGGGGCCGCCCGTGCTCTGGCTGTCTTCCGCCGCACGCCCGTTCGTCTGGTTCTTGACCAAGTGCTCGAACCTCTTGCTCGGACTGTTCGGCGACAAGACGACGTTCGCCGAGACTCGCATCTCTCCGGAAGAGCTCCAGGGCATGCTCGAAGAGGCCACCGAGTCCGGCACCTTGCACCCCGACGCCGGCGAGATCGCTTCGCGCGCGCTGAGCTTCGTGGAGGTCACCGTCCTCGAGTTGATGGTGCCTCGCTCACGCGTGGTCGCGATTCCACGTACTGCGCCGGGTGACGAGATCAAGGAGATCGTGCTCGAGTACGGCTACTCGCGCCTGCCGGTTTACGGCAAGGACGTCGACGACATCCTCGGCTACGTGCTGGTCAAGGACATGCTGGCGGTGGCCTGGGAGCGCCAGCTCGTGGTGCTCGAGGACCTGATCCGGCCGCCGCTGTTCGTCAGCCAGGTGACGCGCGCGCCGGAGGTGCTGAAGCAGATGCAGGAGGAGCGCGTGCACCTCGCCATCGTCGTGGACGAGCACGGCGGGACCGCCGGAATCGTGACGATCGAGGATCTGCTGGAGGAGCTCGTGGGCGAGATCACGAGCGAGCTCGCCACGCCGGAGCGTGAATCGTTCAGGCCGCAAGGCGACGGCTCCAGCATCGTGCTGGGCGAGACGACGCTGCGCGAGGTCAATCGCGAGCTCGACACCGAGCTACCCGACGACGAGTCGGCGACGATCGGCGGCCTTTGTACGGCCCTGGCCGGCCGCGTGCCGCACACCGGGCAGCAGCTGGAGGCTCCCGACGGCACGAGCTTGCAGGTGGAGTCAGCGACGCCGCGCGCGGTGCTCGAGGTACGCGTCAGGCCGCGGCCGCGACCCGCACAGCAGGACCAGTCTCTCCATTAGCCGAACCAGCGTCGCCACCAGGGGCCGTCTTCGCCCTTCTTGGCGGCTGGCGCAGCGGCAGGGGCGGCGGGAGCCCTTTCGGACTTCGGCTTCGGCTTCGGCTTCGGGGCGGCCGGCTCCGGCGCTGGTCGCACGGAGGCCTTGTGCACGTCGTCGTCGGAGAGCTCGAAGGACTCTTCTTCTTCCTCGACCACCTCCGGCGCGGGCGCGGGTGCGGGTGCGGGTGCGGGCGCAGGCGGCTCGGCTCGCGGGGGTTCGTCGAACAGCGCGTCGAGCCCCCACTGACTGGGGTCGACGAAATCACCTGGCCGCGCCGAGGGCGCTCGTTCACCCAGACTGACGGTGCCCTTGTTGTGCAGCTCGGCGGCCTGGATATCGGCAGAAAAGTCGTGAAGCGCGCCGATGATGAGATCACCGATCACGCCGGCCGTGTCCTTGTTCTGACTCTTCCGGCGTCTGGAGCGCTCGTTGGCGGTGGCCTCGACCAGCTTCTTGATGTCGAGGTAGGTGACCCCGCGATTGAGCGAGCTCATGATCTGCGCCAGATCGCGGGCGAACTCGTCGGCGTGGAGGTAGCGCTGATCGGGATCGCGCGCGAGCGCCTTGCCCAGGACGTTGACCAGCTCCGCGTTCACTTCCGGGCGCAGCTCGCGCACGTCGGGGATGTGCGCCGCCTGCACCAGCTTGAATGTCTCGATGTCGCTCTCGCCCTTGAACAGACGCCGGCCCGCCAGCATCTCCCAGAGCAGGATGCCGGCGGCGAAGATGTCGACGCGGCGATCCGAGCCCTTGCCCAGGGTCACTTCGGGGGCGAGGTAGCCGAACTTACCCTTGACGATGTCCTCGTCCTCGGACGTCAGGTGCGAGCTCGCCTTGGCCAGCCCGAAGTCGACGAGCTTGACCTCCCCGTAGCGCGTCATCAGCACGTTGTGGGGCGAGATGTCGCGGTGCACGATGTTCAGCGGCGCCCCGTTGTGATCGCTCGCCTCGTGCGCGTAGGCGAGGCCCTCGCACACGTTCTGAGTGATCAGGCAGGCCGCCTCGACGGGCATGCGCTGCCCGCGTTCGGTCAGGTACTCGAGGACGCCCTGCAGGTCGGCGCCGTCGACGTACTCCATGACGATGAAGTGCGCGCCCGCCGCCTGACCGATGTCGAAGACCTGCACGCAGCGCGAGTGGCTGAGGTAGGCGCACAGCCTGGCCTCGTCCAGGAACATGTTGATGAACTCGCGATTGGCCGACAGCTTGGGGAGCACGCGCTTGATCGCGACCTTCTTGCGGAAGCCCTCGATGCCTGCGCTCTCGCCGCGGTACACCTCGGCCATACCGCCTGCGGCGATGCGCTCCACGACCTGATAACGCTGCGTTTCGCCCATGGTTACGCCTGAAAATCGCACGCTACCACGCTTGCCACCCGGGGCGGCAACACCATTTCGCCCCGCGCATTCGGCTGGATCGATTGTTGCGACGCTACCCTAGAGCATGGCCGCCCCTACCGCTCGGCAGCAGGACGAAGCAGCTTCGGCGCGCCCTCCCGGCGGCGTCAATCTCGGGACGCTGTTCGGCGTTCGCATCCACGTCGACTACAGCCTGTTCGTGATCGCGGCGCTCGTGACGATGAACCTCGGCGGCGCCGTCTTTCCCGCCTGGCACCCCGACTGGTCCACACCCCTGCGCTGGATCGTCGCGGCCCTTGCGGCGGTGCTGTTCTTTGCTTCGGTGCTGGCGCACGAGCTCGCTCACGCTTTGGTCGGCCGGCGCGTGGGTGTTCCCATGAGCGGCATCACGCTGTTCATGTTCGGCGGCATGGCACACATGGAGCGCGAGCCCGAGCGGCCGCGCGCCGAGTTCTTGATGGCCGCCGTGGGGCCGCTGACCAGCGTGCTCATCGGCGTCGTCTCGGCCGTCGCCGGTGCTGCGCTGGCTGGCGAACAGTTCACTCGTGCAGGCTCGGAGATGGGCGCCGCGCGCGTGGCCGGACCGCTCGCCACGCTGCTCTTGTGGCTCGGCCCGGTGAACATCTTTCTCGGCCTGTTCAATCTCGTGCCCGGCTTTCCGCTCGACGGCGGCCGCATGCTGCGCGCTCTGGTCTGGTGGATCACGGGCGACTATCGCAAGGCCACCAGCGTGGCGACGTTCGCCGGCCAGGCCGTGGCCATGGTGCTGATCGCCTGCGGCCTGGCCATGACCTTCGGCATTCGCGTTCCGGGGCTCGGCAGCGGGCCGGCGCAGGGCTTGTGGCTGGTGCTGATCGGCTGGTTCCTCAACACGGCGGCTCGCACCAGCCAGCGCCAGACCGTGGTGCTCTCAGCGCTCGAAGGCGTCTCGATCGACCGCCTGATGCAGCGCGGCCTCGACGCCGTGGACGCCAGCACGCCGCTCTCCGAGCTGGTCTTCAAGCGCCTGCTCCCGAGCCGCCAGCGCTGTTACCCGGTCGTTCGGGGCGACCAGCTCGAGGGGCTGGTTTGCGCGCAAGACGTGCGCAAGGTGCCGGAGATAAGCTGGGAAGCGACGCCGGTGTCGGCGGTGATGACGCCGATCGCGAGTCTGGGTGCGCTCGGCTTGCATGATTCCGGCGCGGAGGCCCTGCGCAAGCTGGGTCAGCACTCGGTCGACCAGCTACCCGTCTACGACGACGACGGCAGGCTCGCCGGGCTGATCCACCGCGAAGACCTCATGCGCTACCTGGCGCTCAGCGCCGACCGCGGCTCCTCGGGCGGCGCTCCGCGGCTCGACGACAGGGGTCTCGGGCGCCAGTCCTGACCCAGGCGCGTTCTCGCGCGATTTCCGCTACGCTGCTCGGATGCCGAGCGCGTTCGTGGGTCGCAGCGAGGAGCTTTCGCAAGCGCGTGCAGCGCTCGAAGGCGCCCAGGGCGGCTCGGGCGCGCTCCTGCTCTTCGCCGGCGAGGCCGGCATCGGCAAGACGCGGCTCGCCGACAGCGTCGCCGCCGTGGCCAGCGAACGCGGGGCACGCGTGGCCTGGGGGCGCTGCTGGGAAGCCGGCGGCGCGCCAGCGTACTGGCCCTGGATCGAGATCTTCCGCGCGCTCGGTATGCCCGACGACCCCTTCGTGTCGGTGGTGAGCGGCGCGGGCGACGCCGGGCAGTCGCGCTTCTACGTCTTCGACTCGGCCGTTCGTCGCCTGACCGAGGCCGCGCGCCAGGAGCTGCAAGAGGTGCAGCGACGGCACGTCGGCGGCGTGCAGGTCGTCCAGGATGATGAGCAACCAGTGCTCACGTGCGGCCTGCGCTCGGCGAGGATCGCGTTGATCGGCACGTACCGCGAGGCCGAGGCGCGCGCGAACGACGAGGTGGGGCCGCTGCTCGCGAAGATCGCCCGGGAGGGACAGGCGCTCAGCCTCTCGCGCCTGACACGCGAGCAAGTCGCTGCCTGGCTCGCGCTGGGGCCGGGCTCGTGCGCCGGCGTCGTCGACGACGTGCACCGGCTGTCCGAGGGGATCCCGCTGTTCGTGTCGGAGATCCTGCGGCTGGCGCAGGACGGCAGGGCGCCCGAGCCGACGGCGGGCGTGCTCTCTCTGCTCGACGAACACCTCACGCGGCTGAGGCCGGAGACGCGTCGGGCGCTGGAAGCGGCGTCGGTGATCGGCCGCGAATTCACCCCGGAAGCGCTGTGCGAGCTGTGCTCGCTCTCCGCGGACGACGTCCAGGCGCTGCTCGCGGAAGCCACGACCGCGAGCGTCGTGCACAAGCGTGGCGAGCGCCTGTCGTTCTCGCACATGCTGCTGCGCGATCGCCTCTACGACGCCATCACGC
>DATLIL010000248.1:0-5995 GCA_035539475.1 Polyangiaceae bacterium | reverse complement strand
AGCGCGCGCTTGGTCGGGTTGTCGGAAGCGCTCTTCAGCTGCAGCTCGAGCAGCTTCTGCACCATGTTGAGCTTGCCGAGCTCCCAGTAAATCGTGCGGGCTTCGGCCAGCGCTTCGGTCAGCGCCGAATTCAACTTGTAGGCGTCCTGGAAGTGCTTCAACGCACGAACGCCCTGCAAGAAGTGATTGTGCAGAACGCGACCGAGACGCAGATGCAGGCCAGCCTTGACCGTTGCATCCTGCGCACTGGAGATCCCTTGCTCCAGCGCTTCGATCACGCCGTGCCAATCGTGATAGCCCTCTAGCTGTGACAGACGCTGCTCTAGATCCATGCTTCCTCGGGCGACCTACTGAGACGCCAGAACGGAGTGCGGGCAGCGAGCGCTGCCCCACCTCTCATAAGACACCGAAGGCCCGCTCCAGTAATACTGAAGCGGGCTCATCGAATAGAACAACACCAGAAGCTGCGAACAACCCACCCTGCTGGAGAGGCGATCGCCCTTCACTGACCGAGCTTCTGGAGCAGTGACGAGGTCGACTCACACTGCTCCTTGAACTTCGTCGCGCCAGCTCCACGGCAGACGCGCTTGGTGAACTGATTGAGCAACCGCACCGCCTTTTCCTTCTGTGGCGGGTCCATGACGGCGTACGTGCTGCCCAGATTGAAGGCGAACTCCGGATGGGTTTCGCCGGCGAACTTCTCGGCCTGCTCCATGGCAGCGAGCTGCCCGGCCTTGTCATTCTTGACCTGAGCCACCTGCGCCAACAGGATGAACATGCCGTAGAGCTTCGGCGCGTTCTTCTCGTTCGGAGGCACCAGAGCCGTGCCCTGCTTGAGGACCTGCTCCGCTTCGCTGGAGAACTTGAAGGTCAGGTAGAGCTCAGCCAGAGGCGGATAGAAGAACCCGACGTGCGGGTCGTGTTCGATCGCCTTGGTGTAGTACTGGAGCGCACCTTGCTCGTCGTCTGTCCAAAGCAGGGACTCAGCCATCAAGAAGTAGCATTCCGCAAGATTGGGATCCTTTTCGATGCACTTCTTGAGTGGCTCTTTGGCCTGTTCGTACGCATCGGGGTTCCCACCCTCGGCCTGCATGTTCAGCGCGAGCCCGCGCTTGTACCAATAGTTGGCGAAGTCGGGAGCGACCTGGACGGCGCGCGACAGCGTCGACGCCATCTTGTCCCAGTCTTCCTTCTTCTCGTAGGCGGTGGCTAGCTTCCACAGAATGCGGTGGTTGGTCGGGTCGAGCGAGATCGCTTGCTCGTACTTCTGGATCGCGCCCTCGACGTTGACCTTGACCGCCTGATCACCTTCGTTCGACAGATTGATCGCTTCGATGTGATCGCGGCTGCACCCGCTCAGGAACGCTGTGAACAAACCAGCCGCCAATACGGCAACCTGAGTGAACTTCGGGAGTTTCATCGCAAGTATTCCCTCGCTGTTGGCCAGCTACGCTGCGCTGAAGCGCGGCCCTGGCTGTTCTGCGTTTCGAATTCGGCTGTTTTCAACTTTGTTCTTGGATGAGGCCAGTTGCCCCATCAAGCGCTCGGCAGTGCTGTTCGAAACCGATCCGCCTTGTGGCGGTCTCCGCCGCGGGGGGAGCTCGTCGCGGCGCTTCGAACAACTTCTCTGCCTTCGTCGCTGCAGGCTGACTGCACGTCTGAGACGCGCGCGGCCTGACCAGTGGCTCGGAACATGGGAGCTGCTTTCGGCGCTCGCTCGGATCTTCCTCACGCAACGTGAGAGGTCACGAGCATAGGCGCTCTCTTGCCATGGTGTAAAGCGCCGCGAGCACGCAGATTCACTGGTTTTTTCGGGTGGTTCGGTTTGGGCCGCGCCCCTGGTTTGACGGTTCGGGCCGTACTCCCCATTTGCGTGCTCGGGCCCCAGCGCGGGGGCGACCCGACGTCGCGACGGAGGCTGAGCGGCGCACCTACACTCGCTACCCGACGAGCGGCTGCCACGCGCACTAGGCTGACCTCCAGACGCGCGAAAGGCGCGCGGCCCTTGGGGGACCAGCGCGCCTTCGCTCCTGTCTACGTTGGGCTCGGCCCAACGACGCACCTGCTCGCTCGGCGCGTCAGCCGGGGGCGAGCATGATCGGATAGACGACCGTCACGATACCGCCTTCGGGCTGCGGGAAGCTCAGGCCGTAGAAGGCTGAGAGTACGCAGCTGACGACACCGCTATCCGGAAGGTCCGACCCGCCGTTCGAAACGTTCGACACAGCGCCGTCGCGGCCGATCACGAAACGCGCCGAAACGCGTCCTTCGAGGTTCGGGTTACGCGCCAGGCCCTGCTCGTAACACATGCGGAAACGACCGAAGTTCTGGCGCACGATACGCTGAATGACTTCGGGCGGGAGGCGACCGCTCACCGTGGTGGCGCCCATGCGCACCTTCGGAGCCTTGGTCTTGTGCGAACCACCGAGACGACCGTGGCCAGCGCCGAAGCCCTGCCCAGTGCCGACGCCGGCGCCGTGACCGAGGGTACCGATGTTGCCGAGGCCGATACCTTCGCCGCGACCGCCGCCGCCTTCGCCGATGCCGGAGAGGCCGAGGCCGCCGGCGCCGAAGGCGTCGCCGATCTCGTCGCCCCACATGTTACCGCGCGCGCTGATGTCGTCCGTACCCATCGAGGTGTCGCGACCCCAGGGTGCCGTCGGAGCGTTCGGATCGCCGGCCGCGCCCGTGTTGAGCAGGCCGATCATGCCGAATTCCATGGCTTCGCGCAGGGCTGCCTGACGAGCGATGTGCGGATCCGCGTTGTCCTTCGGACCCTGCACGGCGTAGCGCTTGTTGGTGGCCTTGGTCGTGGGGTTACCCATCGAGCCTTCTTCACCCTTGGCTCGCGTACCCGTGCCGCCTTCCTTGTTGTCCGAGTTGTCCTGGACGACCTCGGCTTCCTTCTCTTCCTGCTCACGCTCTGCCGCAGCCTTCAGGTACTGCTGCATCAGGTAGAGCGCGTCCTTGTCGAGCTCTTCGTCGTCCGTCAGGCCCATGGGCGGGACGAAGAAGGCGAGCGCCGCCATCATGCCGCCGATGGAGGCGAACGACAGGCCGAAGTACATGGCCATGACCCAGTCCCAGCCAGTGCCGACGCCGTGCTTGAGCGGCTTGCCGGCGTTGACGGCCGCGACCTGGAACACGAAATCACCCACCTCGATGCGGGCCTTCGCTCCGCCCGGGAGAGGCAACTGGTGGCCGCCGCTGACCTCAGCGCTGGGTTGTGCACGCTGACGAGCCTCATCGATCGAGATACGACCCTGGCCGGGGATCTCGACATGGCCCCTGGCGCCCGGGGGGATGACCACGGCCACGGACGCGCGATCACCGGTCACCACCGGCAGGCGGGTCGTGCCGATCTTCTCGCTCGGAATGAAGAAGTCGCAGGCGAAGTTCTTGCCCTGCTCCTCACCGACGTAGAAGTTGCGCGGCGGCGTCAGGTGCGAGACGTGCAGCACGTTCGTGCCCCACAGCACCATGACTTCCACTGACTGCAGGTGAGCAACCTCGACCTCGTCCGGGCTGACGTCCGGACCGCTCTTGAGCATCGTGAAGGTGTAGGTCCCCGGCGGCGCGTCATCGGGCACGCGCAGCGCATCGGTACGTGCGGCAGCGGCAGCGCCACCCGCGAACGGGTTGTACGACTGAGCCTCGAAGGGGTTGGCTGCCGCGGCAAACGGCGACGGCGCAGCGGCACCAGCCGCGAACGGATTCGTGCCCATCTGCTGCGTCTGACCGCCGAACGGGTTGCCCGCCGGCGCGTGCGCCTCGGCCCCAGCCGCGTCCGCGCTCTCGAGCACGATCTTGGTGTGGCCCACCTGGATCTGGTCGCCGACGTGGAGCTTGCACTTGTTGATGCGCGCGCCGTTCACCATGGTGCCCGGCTCGTTGCCGAGGTCGATCAGGGTGATGTCTTCGGGTCCTGCGACCTCGATCACGGCGTGCATGCGCGAGGCGAGATCATCGTCGACGCGCAGGTGGCTCTTCGGGTCCTTGCCGACCTTGACGATGTCCTGCGTCACCGTTTCCCGGCGCTGCAGAGCATCACCCATGTAGAGAGCAAACGTGAGAACAGCTTTTGCCATGTTTTCCTGGGGATCTTTCGAGCTAGATGTTCTCGACCGACTTCAACATCTCGGGCACGAAGGTGGTGCGAGGCCGAATGAGGGTGGTGCGAGCAGCCTTGGGGCGGACCTTGATCGTCGCGTCGTTCGGACCGAAGCCACCGGCGGCCAGCGGATCGTCCTCGAACTGGTAGCCGTAGCCTTCGTCGCCGCCTCCTCCAGCTGCTGCGCCACCGCCCTCGATGTCCTTCACGCCCTGCGCGAACGCAGCGGACGCGAAAGTGAACACGAAAACGCCGGCAACCAGAGCGACGACCTTCAAACGCAGGGAACGACCCATTTCAGCCTCCACAGAATACTCTTGCCTAATTACAGTGCGATTGTATTTCGCATCCTCGTACTAGTCAACCGCGAAACTCTCGAGACAGCAGCCTGAACGCCGAGTTCCCGGTCTTCGAAAAAAAGATCGGGAACTCGGTGATGTTTCGGTTTTGCGTCTCGTGCTGCGTGCGAACCCTCACTTCTTCGGAGCAGGAGCCGGCGCAGCTGCCGGGGCGGCCGGAGCGGCAGCCGGGGGCGGCGCGGCCTTCGCGGCGGCCTCTTCGGCCTTACGCGCTTCCTCGCCTTCCTTGATGAACTTGATCGTGTCCTCGATGTCGGTGCTGCGGTCCTTGGAGCGCTTCACCGCCTGAGCGAAGACCGGGTCGTCGCCTGCCTTGCCGATGAACTCCTTGTACTGCTGCGCCGCCTTCTCGAGACCCGGGATCGGGTTACCGCGCTTGGCGCGGTACTCCTGGGTGAGGATCGCCTCGTTGTAGTAGGTCTCGGGCCGCGAGCCGTCGATCTTCTTGGCCTCGTCGAGGTGCTTCTGGGCTTCGGCGACGCTCTTGTCGAAGTTGCCGTCGTTGATCTGACCGCGCACGGCCAGCGCCAGACCGAGGTGCGCCTCGTACTCGTTGGGCCTGAGCTTGAGCGCCTCGCGGTAGGCCTTCTCGGCTTCTTCGAAGCCGCGGAACGACAGGTTCACCGCCGCGTAGTTCATCTGCGCTTCGTAGAACTTGGGATCGAGCTGACGTGCCCGACCGAAGCTCTTCACGGCGTTGTTGAAGTTACGCAGCTCGACCTGAATCAGGCCGATGGTGTTGTGGATCGGAGCGTAGTTCGGGTTCTTGCGCTGGGCCTGAGAAGCCACGAGCGCCGCCAGATCGAGCATCTGCTCGTCAGCGGCGGCCTTGGCCGCACCGGAGACTTCCATGCCGCGCTTGCCCTTGCGGCTCTTCACCTTGCTGCCACCGGCCTTGGCCTTGGCCTGCTCCATGTAATAGACGGCGAGCTGGTTGAACGCCGGCATGTAGGTGTCGTCGACGGCCAGAGCGCGCTGCAGGTTCTTCTTGGCACGCTCGAGGTCGTTCTTGCCGTCCTCGTCGCTCTGGTCCGAGCCGCGCTCCATCTGCAACGCGGCGACGCCGACCAGCGCCTCCACGTTCTGGAACTTGGCGTCACGCACGACCTGGCTCAGCGTCCGGATGGCGGTGTCCGCGTCGTTCGACTTGGCGTAGTCGTACAGCGCGTTCTGCGCCCGGGCGCGGTGGAAGCTCGGGTCCGTCTTCAGCGCGGCCTCGAAGTGCTCGCGCGCTTCCTTGTCCTTGCCGCAGCGCTGGTACGCGAGGCCGGCGTTGTACTGCGCTTCCGGCAGCTCCTTGCCCGCCGCCGACTTCTGTTCGTCGGAAGCGTCCAGAAAGCGCTTGGCCACGTCGCTGCAGGAAGCGTCTGCCCAATCCTGCTTCTTGTCGTGTTCGAGGAACGAAGCCAGCGCGGCGTCGAAATTCTGCGCCGCAGCCTTCGAAACCTCGACGCCGGTCTTGCTCCTCACGCCGGCGCCCTGACCTGGGGGCAGCTTGCCGTCCTTACCTACCGCCCCTGCACCA
>DATLIL010000247.1:0-3823 GCA_035539475.1 Polyangiaceae bacterium | reverse complement strand
CAGGTTGTAAGCAGAGGCGGGCGCCGGAGCGACCACGAGCCCCACCATCAAGCCTGCGACGGTTCTTCGAAAGCGCTTCATCGTCATGATGCACCTCACGGGCAGTGGAACCCGAGGTTCGAGCAGTCAGCCTTGGTGGTTACTTTCCATTCGCTCCAGGACGAGCGCATACCGCCGCCGTTCATCACGCGCGTGCGGAAGCGAACGTTCTTGCCGCCCGCCGAGCCCAACTGACCGCGCGCACCAACCTCGCTCGGCAGCGGGTTGAACTGGATGAAGCCCGGCGGCACGGGCTTGGCCATGCCGACCAGCGCCGTGACCTCCTCCGTCTCGCGAAAGACCGCAACGTAGCGGCGCTCCGTCCCGTCGGCAGCGCGCTCGTCGATGTCGAAGAAGTACCAGAGCGGGCAACCGAGTGGCTGATTGGAGACGCGCCCGGCGAGGATGTACGTGCCGGCGGGCCGGTTGCCCGGGTAGTAGAAGGCGCCCGGGGTCAGCGTGGGCGGCACCTTGGCACCGCTGCAGCGGGGGTCGATCAAGATGCCGCCCTTCTCGAAGAGCTCGGCGACTTCCGTGCTTGCCGGGGCGG
Source organism: Polyangiaceae bacterium (assembly GCA_035539475.1). Classification (GTDB taxonomy): domain Bacteria; phylum Myxococcota_A; class Polyangia; order Polyangiales; family Polyangiaceae; genus PMG-095. Next base: position 3,234 of record DATLIL010000247.1, on the reverse strand, counting down.
GCGGCAGCGATGAATCCGTGCAGCCGTTGTCGAAGGTGGGCGTGAGCGGCGGCGTGTTGGGACACGAGTCCGAGGCGTCAGGCACGAGATCGCCATCCGCGTCCGGCCCGCTGCACAGCCGCGCCGCAACCGTCGCGCTGTCTTCGCTGGCGTGCTCTTTGCGGGTGCGATCGTGCACGACGGCCAGGTACTGCGCCGGCGTGAGCGCTTCTGCCAGCAGCGAGAATGCGGCCGTGGAGAAGTCGACGTTGGTGCGCGCGACGATCTCCGTGCGGCAGGTGTCGGCGCCGGGCATGGAACAGAAGCGCGCGATGTCTCGCTGGTAGGCGACCTCACGGGCCTTGCCCGAGAGATCGAGCCGCTCCGGGATCAGCGAGGCGCAAGCCTCGGGGTCGCCCTCGGTGGCGGCCGTGAGAATGGCGAGCGGCGGCGCGTGCTTCACCTGTGCGTGAGCGTCGACGAACAGGTTCTTTCCGTAGAAGAAGCCGGTGTGCGCCTGGCTGACGGAGCGCAGCGTGAGCTTTGCGTTCGGCGCCACGAGCGCACCCGAGAACGGGACCTCCACGAACACCTCGCTGCTGCCCAAGAACACCAAGCCGAGATCGGGCGTACCGCCGCCGCTCACGGCGAAGGTGCCGCGGAGCTGCAGGGAGCTGTCGACGTACAGCAGGACGGGCCCGGCACTCTGCTCCAGGCTCACCACCGCTTGCGGCTCGAGCTGCAGAGACGAGAGGTAGTACGTGCCCGAGGAGAGCTTCAGGGTCGACCGTGAGGCCACCCGCACCTGATCGTAGCGACCCGGGACCAAGGTGCGCTGGCGATCGGGTTCGAGGTTCACGTTGCCGCCGGTGACGCCGGGAAACGTCACTTTCCAGCTCAGGGCATTGGGCGGGTCGAGCTTGGGTTGACGATCGATGCCGCCGTCGACGACGACACCGTTGCCCAGAGTGACCGTGGCCGCGTGCACCACCCCGCGCACGAGCACGCGGTCGCGGAGGGTCACCGTGCCGCGGCTCCAGAGCTCGCGCAGGTCGGCGTCGGGCTCCACGCTGATTCCCGCGCTGCCGAGGGCGCTGCTGGCAGCGCTGCTGCCGCCGCTGGCGGGCAAGACCTTGGCACCGGCGCCGAACACCACGCCCTCCTGCGCGGCCAGCACGGCGCCCGGAACGGGCACGCCGGCAGCGGTAGAGAGCGAGACTGTCTTTTCGATCGTGGCGGCCTGCGCCAGCGCTCCAACGTGCTCGTTATCCCCTTCGTCTCCGGCCCGAGCGCAGCCCATCAGCTGCAAACCAGCGCACAAGCAAGCAAGTGCAGCCCCAGCCGCACGCGACCTCGTCATTCGAAACCTCCAAGCACCAAGAACCCATCGCCAGCTACGGCGAAGTCCATCGCTGCGTCAAGCTTTTTGTGGCATCGGTTCCAGAGTTTCCCGGTCGTGCTGGCTTGTGCTGGCTACTTGCTTCGTCCGCGCGCCTTACCCGGCCTGTGCTGGCTACGCCGATCACTGCTGCCAGTAATCGTGCTTCACCCAGTCGACCTCCATGACCCAGGAACTGCCGGCGGGCAGGGTATCCTCTCCGCTGATCTTTGCGTAGTTCAGGATCGCGAACATGTTCTCCGTGTAATCCATGGCGACGTTTTCGTTTCTGCCGATGTAGTTGTTGTCTACCGTGTAGACCAGGTAGTTGCCGATCCACTCGACGGCATATTCGTGCCAGTTCGTCAGTGTCGCGTACCCAGTGACCTGATAGGTAGATCAATCACCGTTGTTGCAGCTGCCCAGGCTCTTCACGCCGCGCGCCGTGAATTGGTTGCCGCCGGCCAACCGGAGCTACGCCCATTGGATTCGCGAATGGCAGGCTGCCGGCTACTACGTGGCGCTGTGGTTCTTGGCGCTCGCGCGCGTCGAAGTGGCGCTCGCGCGCGTCGCTCAGCGCGTTCTGCAAGGCGGGCACGACATCCCGGAGGAAGTCGTTCGCCGTCGCTTTTCAGCAGGAAGATCGAACTTCGACGACCTCTACAGGGGGCTCGTCGATGCCTGAGTGCTGTACGACAATTCCGATGCCATCCCAGTCCTGCTAGACGGGGGCGAGAAGCGATGAACCCGAAGCCCCTTGAGCAAGCCAAGAGCCCATTGCTGGCGCGAACGCTGCCCGCGTTGCTTCGCGCTCGCAAGCGAGCTGAAGAGCTGGCGGCCGCGACCAACACGGCGATCGTCGATCTGGTCGGTGGCAAGGTCGTCTACGTGCGGCCACCATCGCCAGTTGCTCCTGGCTCGGCGAAGTAGGGAGGAGACGGGATTGGGTCGCTCTACGCTACCCGCACCTCGATCGGCACAACGCCCTCCCTCACCGGCGGGCGTTGCTGCTTTGTCCGTCAGAAACACGAGCGGGAGGAACTCAGCGCGGGCGACGTAAGCGTCGCCGTCGGGCACCAGGGTGATCTCGCCGCCCTTCAGGTAGCGACGCGCGTTGCGATGGCTGGCGAGGCGGCTGTTGGTCTCGAGGCTTTGCGTTCGCGCTGGTCTGGTTAGCCCTGCGCGGGAACCTGCTCCACGCTGGCGACGAACGTCCGCTCGCCGTCCACCGTCTCGTAGAGCTTCCAGAAGACGTGCGCACCCCGCGACGTGCGAGCGAGTGCAGCCTCGCAGACGGCGTAAAAGCTGCCGTCATTCGGGTCGTAGCTCCCGCCCTGGATGGTCTTCAGCAGGGTGCCGTCGGGCCTCTCGATGTCGACCTCGAAGGGCCCGGCGTGGCCCCGCATGTCGATGACGAAGTGGGTGGCGACGATCTCGGCCTCCTCCGACCAGCGCGCCTGGTAGGGAGTGCCCGGCCTGGCCTCGGCCACCTCCACCTTGAAGCCGCGCCTGCGGAGCTCCGCGATGGACTCGGCCGTCGGCGGCATCACCGAACCCACACGCTGCATGATCACCCGCCCGAGCACCCCGACGCCCTCCACGAAATCGACCAGCGCATGCTCGCCGCGCGCAGCCTGGGCGAACAGCGCGTCCTCGAAGGGCGCCGCTTGCTCGTCGGGCATGACGCCAAGGAGGTAGTCATCGAGAGCCTCCAGGCTGGGGGGGACGTCGCGCTCGCTCATGCCGACTCCCAACTGATGGCTCCCGCCATGCAGTCGCGCAAGGCCAGGAGCGTCCGGTGACGGAGCACGCGCGCGCTGGCCGGGGTGAGTCCAAGTTCATCGGCGATCTCCGCGTGGGACTTCATGAGCACGTAG
>DATLIL010000246.1:0-1781 GCA_035539475.1 Polyangiaceae bacterium | reverse complement strand
TGTCTGCGCTGTCACGCGCTTGGGATAACAGAAGCGGATCCGGCGCTTGGCCTCGCCGTCGCCGGGGCGATAGAAGCTCGACGCTGGTACGACTGCGACGCCAATCTTCTCGATCAGGTAGCGGGTGAACTCGACGTCGTCCCGGATGCCGACGTCGGGATACTCGGCCATCACGTAGTACGCCCCGCGCGGAACGCTGGGCACGAAGCCGGCGCGAGTAACGAGCGGCAGGAACAGGTCGCGCCGGCGCTGGTACTCGCGCGCTAGCTCGTCGTAGTACTCGGTTCCGAGCTCGAGCGCCGCCACCGCGCCTTCTTGCAGGGGCGCGGGCGCGCCCACGGTCAAGAAGTCGTGCACCTTGCGGATCGCGGCGCTGATCTCGGGCGGCGCGATGGCGTAGCCGATGCGCCAGCCGGTGATGCTGAAGGTCTTGGATAGCCCGGAGATCATGACCGTGCGCTCACGCAGGCCAGGCAGGCTCATCGGATAGACGTGCTGTTCCCCGTCGTACAGGATGTGCTCGTAGATTTCGTCGGTGAAGATCAGCGCGTCGAACTCCTGGCACAGCGCGCCGATCTCGAGCAGCTCCGCGCGCGAGAAAACCTTGCCGGTTGGGTTGTGCGGCGTATTGACGATGATGCCCTTGGTGCGCGCGGAGAAGGCCGCCCGCAGCTCGCCGGAGTCGTAGCGCCACTCGACGCCGCCGCCCTCCACCTGCACGGGGCGGAGCTTCACGTACACCGGCTCGGCGCCCGAGAGGATCGCGTCGGGACCGTAGTTTTCGTACCAAGGCTCGAACACGATCACTTCTTCGCCCGGGTCGACGGTGGCGAGCAGGGCCGAGATCATGGCCTCGGTCGAGCCGCAGCACACCGTGAGCTCGCGCTCCGGATCGATCGACATCCCGCTGAAGCGCTCGTGCTTCTTGGCCAGCGCATCGCGAAACGCTTTGGCGCCCCAAGTGATGGCGTATTGATTCTTGTCCGCGTCGATCGCGCGCTTGGCTGCGTCCTTGAGCACGGCCGGCGCCGGGTAGTCCGGGAACCCCTGCGCCAGATTCACGGCCTGGTGCCGCTGCGCCAGACGCGTCATCTCGCGGATGACCGACTCGCTGAAACGCGCCGCCTTCTTGCTGATGTAGGTCCTGCTCACACGCGGAAAGTAGCCGATTCCGCGCGTAAAGCATGTGTTATCGTGCTCGGTCATGACTCCGTCGGAGAAGAACATCGTCAAGTCGCTGGTGGCCGTAGCTTGGGCGGACGGGACCGTGAAGGAGCCGGAGGCGGGCATGATCGACAGCCTGCTCTGGGCCTTCGGTGCGAGCGAAGAAGACGAGTCGGAGGTCAAAGAGTTCGCGAAGAAGAAGCGCACCATCAAGGAAGACGTGCCGCTGGACGCGCTCGACGCCAAGGATCGCGAGCTGCTCCTGTCGCACGCCGCCCTGCTCACGCACGCCGACGGCAAGCAGACCAAGGCCGAGGAAAAGCTGCTCAAGGACCTGGCCGATCACCTGGGCATCACCGGCGCTGCGCTCAAGCCGATCGTCGAGCACGCGCGCGAGCGAGCCGAGAAGCTCGCCAGCAAGCTCTAGCGCCCGAAGCCGCGCAGGTCGACGGGACCGTCCAGCGGCGGCGTCTGCATCTCACCGAGCGCGCACAGCCGGGCGCCCGGGAACGCGGCTCGCAGCTGCTCACGGTGGGAGCTGCCGTCGCTCACGCTCACGCAGGTCAGGTGAGGGGCGAACGCTGCCAACGCCCGAGCTGGATCGGGCGCGCACAGGA
>DATLIL010000245.1:0-3548 GCA_035539475.1 Polyangiaceae bacterium | reverse complement strand
CAGTTCGTCGACCTCGGCGCCGGTCGTGTCGATGGGGTCGGGCTCGTCCGTTTCCTCGACGAGCAGAATCAGCATCGTTCGTTTCATGGTCTTCCTCCGGGCGCTGAGCCCGAGTCGGACCGCGACAGGCAAGATGGAGGGGAGGTCATCTCGTCGCGGGCCGGCTCGGGACCAGGGCCCTCAGAGGGCCGCGGCCCTCTCCCTGAGCTCGGTCAGCGGTGTCTTGGTTTGCATGAGTACCTTGGTACATCTTTGTACGTCGGTACACAAGTGCCCAGCGCAAAATAGGTAGGAGCTTGCCCTACATGTGACAGAATAGGACTGCGCCGGTTGTGCCCCGCGGATTAATCCGCCATCATCTCGCGTTCACACGAAACGCAACCTACGCCGGGATGGAGGACGGGGAATGCTGATTTCGCTGAGATCGCGGGGCAACGACGTCGTTGCCCGAGCCTACGAGAGCCAGGGTGGACGCGCGCGAGCAATCGGCTGCGCAATGGCGGGAACGGGCCGGGATGTGGCCGCTCTCGTCGGCCTATCGTTCCGAGCTCGGCGGCAGGAGCTTGATGCCGCCTGTCCTGAGCTCCGCCGCTGCGAGCAGCAGTCTCTGCATCCAATAGTCGGGCCCAGGGTCCTCAGGCAGGTGGTCAACAGACTGCACCGCGGCGATCGCCTCCTCGGGGACGGAGCCGAGGAACTGGGCGGCGGCGACGGCCGCGGCGCGTGACGGGTAGAGCGGGTCGGGCTTGCCCGCGGCTGAGCGCTTCGGTGGCTTGCCCAGCGCAAGCCAGTCCAGCGTCACGCCGGCAGCATCGGCGAGCGCGGCCAGGGTGGGCACGTCTAGCTTTGCCTGAGGGTTCTCACGTAGGCGGCGGAGCGTTGTGTACAGGTGCGTCGCCTCGGGCAGGTTTGCGCGCTTCGCCCATTCGCGCGCTTTCCAGCCCGTTTCTTCCATCACTTCTTCGAGGCGTTCGAGCAGTCCCACGGCGCTTACGATCGTGCCTGTAAACGTACCGACGTACAATCCAGGCGCTTGCGTACCGCCGTACACTTGTGTACGCTGGTGCTCGCAATGTTGCACACTGTCGCGGACCGTCTTCGTCACATCCGGACCATTTCTGGGCTGAAACAGAACGAACTGGCTCGCCTCGCGGGGCTCAAAAGCTCGCGGCACATCGGGCTCATCGAGGAGGGCGAGCGCGACAACATCACGGCGCAGACCGCCTCTGGGCTCTGCGAGGTGCTCGGCATGTCGCTCGACTGGTTTCTGCTCGGCAAGGGCGACGCGCCCACCGCGGAAGAGATTGCGACAGCCGTCGCCGCTGCCGAGCTGGCCAACCCGAAGCCGGCGAAGTCAGCCGACGACGAGGAAGAGCCTGCAGCAACGGAGCGCGCATCATGACCACCCCTCATCTGACCACCCCGGTTGATTCTGTCGACGGGCGCAATCCGTTCAGTGCCGCAATCATCCTCCTCGCTCCGCTCCTGGTCGGCGCGCTGCTGAAGGTGTGCTTCTGATGGAAGCTCCGTCCGTCGAATTCTCGCAGCTTGCCATGCAGGAGCTATCCCTCGATGGCGTCAAGCGCCGCTACGTCCGCGCCGTCTACTTCTGGGCTGGCTGCTCGGTGACGAAGGCCGCGAAGATTCTCAAGGTCGACCGGAACACTGTCTATGGCTACCTCGGGAGGGACGTGAACGTGGGCGTCGAGCGGCGGAAGATGGAGGCGGGGACGTGACTCACGAGGCCCGTATCCGCGCACTGCTCACCGAACTGGGCCAGGTGCTCGACGAGCTCGAGGCGACCAAGGCGCCCCAGCCGAAGCCGCCGCGCAAGACGAGGCCGCGCCGGAAGAACGTCGCGCACGCCATCGTTGAGGCTCGGAGAGCAGCGAGGAAAGCATGAGTCGTCGACCGAAACCCGAGGAGCACCCGAAGGGCTCCGGCAAGTTCCGCTTCCGTCCGCGCGTTAACGGCGAGCTCGTCACGGTCGTGTCGGGCGTATCCAAGGCGCAGGCCGAGGCGGCGATCGATGCGTTCCTCCAAGCCGCCGCCCAGGACGACATTCGCGACGGCGTGACGCTGAAGGGATTCGGCCTCGGCTTCCTGGCTCGCCGGGAAGGGAAGGGCGTGCGTGGGTTCGCAACGGACAAGGTCTACTGGAACAAGCACATCGCCGCGTCCGAACTCGGCGCGCTGCCGGTCAACATGATCCGGCGACGGGACTGCCTCGACTGGCTCGACGGGCTGCAGGGGTTGGCCTACAGCTCGAAGAAAAAGGCTCTCAGCCTGCTGCGCGTCGCGCTGGCCGAGGCCGTCGACCGGGAGCTGCTCGAGGCCAACCCGGCCCGCGACGTGAAGGTCCATCGCGCGGCCGACAGGACCGCGCTGGACGACCTGGCCGGCATCCTGTCCCCCGCCGAGCAGCAGGCGCTAATCGCGGCCGTGCCGGCCCGGTATCGCCCGCTCGTGGTGTTCTCGCTGACGACCGGCCTGCGCCGCTCCGAGCAGTGGTGGCTGAAGTGGGAGGACGTCGGGCAAGGGCTCATCGTCGTCCGCCGGAGCGTGAAGGGTCTCCCGCCGAAGTCTGGCAAGAACAGGACGGTCTATCTGCTGGCCCCGGCTGTCCAAGCGCTCAGCCTCGCTCCAGGCCGCCGCGACTTCATCTGGACCGGCAACCAGGGGCGCCGCACCAAGACCCCCAGGCACTGGTCGAAGTGGGTGGCAGCCGCCGGCATCACCCGGCGCGTCTGCTGGCACGACCTGCGCCACACCTGCGCGACCTCGCTGCTCGCCGGGTGGTGGGGCAGGAAGTGGAGCATCGACGAAGTCTGCCAGCACCTCGGGCACTCGAGCGTCACCGTCACCGAGCGCTACGCCCGCAAACTGGCCGAGACAAATCGGCTCGCTGTCGCCGGAACTTCGTTCCCCGAAAGTTCCCCGTTGATGCTCCCAAGTATTGGAGCCGACTCCGGGATTCGGACCCGGGACCTCCGCTTTACGAAAGCATCTCCCAGGCTAGTCCTTCCGCGTAGTTCGGTCGACCGCGGCTCCCCGCTGGGAACTTCGAGCAACCCGATGGCTTGGGCGCTGGCCTACGCCGCCGCTCGGGTGCTGCGGAGGGTAGGGTGATGGTGCTCGGCGTCGAGCTTTGGCTGCCCATGCGGGCACCGAACCTGAACGACCTAATCCGGGCGCACGGCCAACACGCGCAGGTCTACAACCGGCTCAAGAAGCGCTGGGCCGATCTCGTGGCCCTGTGCATCGGCGCTCGGCCCATTCGGGTCCGGTTCGGCGAGGGCAACCCGGCAAAGGTGCACTTCGAACTCGTCGAGCCCGACCAGCGCCGCGACCCGGACAACATCGCCTCGGCTGCCGCGAAGCTCATCCTCGACGGCCTGGTCAAAGCCGGCGTGCTCGAGGGCGACGGCTGGAAGCACATCGCCGGCTTGAGCTTCTCGTGGCGCGTCGGTTCGCCTGCTGGTGTTCGCGTTGTTCTGTCGCCGGCCACGGGAGACCAGGTGCGCATGAGCGGAGGGCAAGTCAACGAG
>DATLIL010000244.1:0-5917 GCA_035539475.1 Polyangiaceae bacterium | reverse complement strand
GTAGTCGAGCTTCTCGCCCTGGAAGTCGGCGATGATCTCGCGCGCGGTCGTGCGCGAGTGAATGTCTGCGTTGGCTTCGTTCTCGAACTGTCGCGTAAGGTACCACCCGTGCTTCTCGGCGAGCTCGACCGCCTTGGCCAGCATGCCTGTGCCCTTCTTCCACGCCGGGGTGAGCACCACCTTGGCCCCGAGAAATCGCATCAGCTTGCGCCGCTCGACGCTGAAGTTCTCGGCCATGACGATGACGAGCGGATAGCCACGCTGCGCGCAGACCATGGCCAGCCCGATCCCGGTGTTGCCGCTCGTCGCCTCGACCACGGTCTGCCCCGGCGCGAGCAATCCCCTGCGCTCGGCGTCCTCGATCACGCCGAGCGCCAGGCGATCCTTGACCGAGCCGAGCGGATTGAACGCCTCCACTTTCACGTACAGCTTGACGTGCGCCGGCGCGAGCTTGTGCAGCCGCACCGCCGGAGTCCGGCCGATGGTCTCGAGGATGTTGTCGAACTTGGCCACGTGGCGTGGCCATCATAACGCGTTCTGCCCGCTCGGTCAGGGCGGAGCGGTGCCGGCCAGGGCGCACTGATCGAGGAGCTCCCGGACCTGCGACCAGAGCTGCTGGGCCTTGTAGGGCTTGCTCAGCAGGCGGGCGCCGCGAGACGCGAAATCATGCGGCAGGACGTTCGAGGCGTAGCCGGTGGTGAACAGCACCTTGATCCCGGGCTTGAGCTTCTCGATCTGGAGAAATGCTTGCCAGCCGTCGAGCTCGGGCATGACCACGTCGAGTAAGACCAGGTCGATGGTCGCCTGATGTTCGCGGAATAGCTCGAGCGCGCGTGCGCCGTTCTCGGCCGCCAGCACGGTGTAGCCGGCGTGCTCCAGCAGTCGGACCAGCTGACGACGCACCATGTCCTCGTCTTCGGCCACGAGCAGCAAGCCGCTGCCCCCGACGGCTACTTCGAGTGGTGGCGAGATCGGGTCACTGCCGGCCGGGACCAGCGGCAGTCGCAACGTCATCGTCGTTCCGGTGCGGCCGTCACTTTCGGCGCAGAGGCTGCCGCCGTGAGCGCTGACGATACCGGCCGCGACCGCCAGACCAAGCCCGGAGCCGGCGCCTTTCGTGGTGAAGAACGGTTCGAACACGCGCGGCAGATTGTCGGCCGAGATGCCCGTGCCCGTGTCGCACACGCGCATCACGGCGGTCTCGTCCAGAGCATCGATGCGAATGGTCAGCGTACCGCCATCCGGCATGGCATCGCGGGCGTTGACGCACAAGTTGAGCAGGACCTGCTCGAACTGTGGAGCATCGAGCTCGACGAACAGGGAATTCTCCGGTGGCTCGTAGCGCAAGAGCACGCGCTCCGAGAGCGTGCGGCGCAGCATGCGCACGCTGTTGGCCACGAGCGATCCGAGCTCGACTCGCTTCGAGTCCACGTGCTTTCGCCGCCCGATCGCCAGAAGATGCGACGTCAGCTCTCCGGCTCGCTCGGTCGCTCGCAGCGCCTGCTCGAGCTCGTCGGTCAGCGGTACGCCGCGGCTCAGGCACGCCTGCGCAGCCCCGACGTTGCCGGCAATCACTTGCAGCAGATTGTTGAAATCGTGCGCGATGCCGCCCGCGAGCTGGCCCACGCTCTCGATGCGCTGGGCGCGGTGCAGCTGCTGCTCGGTTTGCCTCAGCGCCTGCTCGGCGCGCTTTCGCTCGGTGATGTCCGACGTGATCATGAGCAGGGTTTCGACGACGCCCTCGTGCATCATCGGCACCACGCGAACCAAGTAGTGGAAGTTGATCTTGCCGTCGCCGTAGCCTTCGGATTCGTATTGCTGCACCGTGGCCGTGCTGAGGGCGGCCTCGATCGCGGCCGTTACCGCCAGAGTGCTTTCCGGCGTATGGAAGCCGGCGAGCTCCTTGCCGATGACGTCGCTCATGGTCAATCCGGGAGCCAGCCGGTTGACCCAGACGAAGCGATGCTCACGGTCGACGATCGAGACGTAGTCCGGCAGGTGCTCCACCACCAGGCGGCGAAACTCCTCGCTGCGCTCGAGCTCACGGGCGAGCTGCCTGCGCTCGACGCTCTCGTCGGTGAGCAGTACGGCCAGCGTCTCCCCCTGGGGCCCGCGGAAGGGAAAGACGAGCGTGTGGAACCGCAGCGAGCGGCCGTCGTCCAGCGGCACGGAGTAGTCGACCTCCTTCATCTCGCCGCTCGAGAGAGCCTGCTCGATGCACGCGACGAAGGTCGCCCGGTCCGCCGGGGCGATGAAGGTGTCCACGGGCGTGCCCAGAACGCTGGTGACATCGCGACTGACCGTGCGATTCAGAAAGAGGATGCGGCGCTGGGAGTCGATGCAGGTGACGAAGCCGCCGGCGACCTGCATCAGCGCACGGAAAAGAGCCGCTTCGAAGCCTTCACGGCGCTGCACATCGAGGGCGTTCGCCTGCATCGACGGACTTAGGTTACTAGAGCTGGGCTGGCTCCCCCAAGCCTCTTCAGGGGCTGACCGACTGTTCCCAGAACACGACTTCGCCGTCCCGATTGGCGACGAACGAAACACCGCCGTCGTGGGACACGACGATGGCCAGCCCCCGTGTGTGGGCCTGGACGAAACGGTAGGCGGCCCGGTGCCGCGTACCCACGTTCTCCACGTCCTCCGCGACGCGCTGGCTGCCTTCGGCGTCGAGCGCGCGGCAGACGCGGGCAGGCGTCGGCAGCTCGGCCGAGACTTCGGCGCCGAAACCGACCATCCCGAAGCGTTTGTCGAGCACCACGGCACCGTCGATGGCCATGAGATTGGCGAACACCTTGCTGAGCTCGAAGACCGAGCGCTCGAGCCTTTCGAGCTCCTGGCTGGCGTCCAGCGCGAAGTCGGACCAGTCCACCGTGGCCTTCGAGGTCGAGGCTGACACCCGTTCGAGGATCTCCAGCAACAAGGTCCGGAAGCGGTGCGAGGGCTCGTCCTGCTCGAAGCGGTACTTGAGCCGCAAGCCTTCCACGTCGGCAGGCCCACCGAGCTCCGCGTCGACCACTAGCAAGAGCCCGCCGTGGCGGGCCGCCCGGACGAGCTGAATACAGCGGCGCAGCATGTGCTGAGCTACCCGTCCCACCAGCGAGTGCTCGACCAACGTCGGGGACGACGCCTCGGCCTGGCGCGCCGCGTGCTCCTTGCGGATCTGCTCACGCTCGCGAGCGAACAGAGCCGGAAGCCACTCCGAATCGAACACGTCCATCATCGCGTCGACCAGCGACCCTCGCTCGAGCGCCCCCACCAGCGTGCCGGCCGTGCGCACCGCGAGCTGCCCGGGTCCGGTCACGTGGATGATCGGGTCGTAGGTCCAGTTGGGCACCACGCTGCGGCCGCCGACCGTCGGCGCGAGCCAGGCAGGGCCAGAGTGAGCGAGGCCCCAGATGCGGAGCTTGCCGTGCTCGGCCTGGGCGCCGATCAATGACGATTCAAAGGCGGCAGAAGGCGCCAGGCGCCGGAGCTCCTCGGGGCTCAGCGGGCGACTGCGATCGAAGCGCAAGCGCAGGACGCCCTGGTTGGGTACGCCGTTTTCCGGCAGCTTCTCGACCGGCGTGAGCAGCAGACGGAAGCGGGTCGGCCGCGCCTCCTCGGCGGTGAGGGAGGCCTGAAACGCGACCGAGAGCGCCTCGCCGAGCAGCTCGCCCGGCAGCGTGAGCGGCGAATCGGACGGCCAGTGCTCCTGCACGTAGCGGGCGAGATCCGCAGGGTAGGCGTGGACGCGCGACATCGCTCCTAGCATGGCCCGGTTTCGCCCGCCGTGCGACGGTCCTCAGTCGCGCGCGGCGGTGCTGGCGGTCTTGGCGCGCATGAGGATGTCCTCGCGGAGCTCCTTCTGCTCCTTGAGCAGCTTCTCGGGTCGCTCGTCGCCGCAGTCCTGGAACTTGGTGCGGTCGGTCGAGGAGTTCTCCTTGCACGTGGCGGTGATGCTCAGCGTCGAATCCTTGGTCTGGATTTGCCACGTGTACTTGTAAGACAGCCGCGGCACGCTCGAGACGGCGACCTCTTTTTCGCGCGTCTCGACCCAGAAGCGTTCCGAGTCGGAGATGGCGACGTAGTCGCGAGCCTCGAGCGCGTTGACGCTGGCCCTGAACAGGTCGTCTTCCGACAGCTTCGTCTTCTCGCTCACGGGCTGGTACGACTTCATCCCGGCGCCGCAGGCAGACAGCAAGAGCGCCCAAACGAGAGTGCTTCGATGAGTCATTGGCGTCTCCGCGGGCGATCATGGATCGCCTCCGCCTGCGAGCGCAACCTGCTAGTCTCTGCCGAGCCATGAAGGCGAAGGCGAGGAAGAAGGCCGAGCCGAAGAGCGAGGCGGCAGGCCCGTTCCAGCGCGTTTGGGGCATCGTGAAGCGCGTGCCACGCGGCCGCGTGGTGACGTACGGGCAGCTGGCGGAGATGATCGACCACCGCCTCTCGCCCGTCGGCGTCGGCTGGGCGATCCGCGCCGCCGCCCCGGGGGCAATCCCGTGGCACCGCGTCGTCAACTCGCGCGGGGGCATCTCCACCGATCGGGAGCACCCTGGCCGCCAGCGCACGCTGCTCGAAGCCGAGGGCATCCGCTTCGATGCCGAAGGAAATATCGACCTCGAGCGCGTGGGCTGGCGACCGCGCAGTCGGTCCTGAGCTCGTGTCCAGCCGTTACTGGTGCGCCAAGGAGCTGCTCGGCTCGCTGCTCGTGAGCGGCTGCTTCGTGTCCGAGCCCGACCTCGTGACCGTGGTCGATGCGCGCGAGGTCGGGTCGTTGCAGTCGTCGTCCGCGATTCAGGGGCGCGACGGCGGTGGCAGCGGGCGCGCCTTCGGTCGCGTCGTGTTCGCGTTCGGCGACACCGTGCTCAACGTGCCCGACGCCGACGGCGAGAACTGGCACCACAACTCGTTCGGGTTCACGGACGACGCCGTGGCAGGCGACGGCATCGGACCGCTGAGCGAGCCGGTCGACGCCGCCGGCGCTCCCCGCTACTTCATCGCGCCTACCGCAGCCGAGGAAGAGTTCAACCGCGCTCATCGCGGCGACGACTGCGCCGAGGCGCCCTGCGGCGCGCGCTATGCCGTCTGGCCCGGCGAGCCGATCTGGGATGCCGCTCGCGAGCGCGCGTTGATCTTCTACGGCCTGATCTATGCCGAGCCCGGTGCTTTCAACTTCCACGGCCTGGGTCAATCCATCGCCGTCTGGAGCTCGTTCGAGAGTGAACCCGTGCGCCAGCCGACACCCATCTGGGGTGAGGACGAGGACGCTCCGGGGATCGGCGGAGTCGTCATCGCCGACGAGCTCTATTCGTTCGCCTGCCGTCAGCGTGACCTCGTCAGGCCGTGTGTGCTGATGTCCGCGCCGCTCGACCGCGTCCTCGAGCGCGAGGCCTGGCGCTTCTGGACCGGAGCAGGCTTCTCGCGCCAAGCCTCCGACGCGCTGGAGCTCTTCGACGGCGCTCCGATCATGAGCGTGCAGCACAACGCCTACCTGGGCGCGTACACGGCGGTTTACTCGTCGCCCCTGAGCGACGACGTGGTTCTACGCACGGCGCCGGAGCTCGGCGGGCCCTGGTCGGAGCCCGAGCTCCTGTTCAAGGCCAATCATGGCGCCTCCGAGGGCTTCACCTACGACGCCGTGGCTCACGCCGACTTCGCCGAAGACGGCGGGCGAGTGATCTACGTCACCTATTCGCAGCCCACCGGCGAGACCTGGTTCAGCACGCGCTTTCCGGTCGTGCGCGTCGAGTTCCTGCGCCGCCAGCGCTGAGGATTGTGTCGATAATCAATACGCTCGAGTTGAGATAATATCGATTCTCGATTCTAGGATCCGCAGCTAGCTTGGAGCGAGGAGGCAGTGATGCGGATCGAGCGCTTGTTCAACGTTCTGGTTCTCGGCGGGGCAGCGCTGAGCGCGGGCTGTGACCAGCAGCCT
>DATLIL010000243.1:0-8029 GCA_035539475.1 Polyangiaceae bacterium | reverse complement strand
GGCGCGAGCCAGCGGCGACTCGCGAGCGCTGGCCGAGGCGCTGCTCTTGCGCATGAGCCTGCCCGACTGCACCGCGGCGATCGTGCGCGAAGGCGTCGATCTGGCCAAGCAGCTCGAGGACGCGACGCTGCTCGAGCGCATGATCGACGGCGCCGTGATGAACATGGCGCTGTCCCTGTCGGCAGCGGACGCCGCCTTCTTGCGCCTCGAGCTCGGCGACATCAAGCAGGCCGCCGGCGATCTGCCGGCTGCGCTCGAGTTGCGCGAGGCCGCAGCCCCCGGGCTGGCGCCTGACGAAGCGCGCACGCTCCTGCTTGGCGTGGCGCGCGACGCCGAGACGCTCGCACAGGACGATCGAGCCGAGCGCATCTACAGCGGTCTGCTCCAGGATCAGCCGGGCGATCGCGAAGTCTGGCAGCCGCTGCTCGCGCTCTACCGGCGCACGAGCCAGCACGAGCGCTGGGTTCAGCTCATTCAGCAGACGGTGCCGATCGTGGAGTCGGCATCCGAACGCAACGCGCTCCGGCTCGAGCAGGCGCGGGTGCAGATCGAGCAGGGCGGTGGCGCAGGGGCCATCGACGCGCTCAAGGAGATCTTGCTGGAGGAGCCAGGGCAGAGCGAGGCAGCTGGTCTGCTCCTCGATCTGCTCGAGCGCGAGGGCAGGGAAGACGAGCTGTCCGAGCTCATCGCGCGCGAGCTCGACATGGCGAAGGACAGGAGCGATGGCGCCACCATCGCCGTGCTTTCGCTCAAGCTCATCACCCTGCACGAAAAGAAGCGCCGCCTGGACGACGCGCTCGACGTCTGCCGCGCAGCGCTCGAGTGGGCCAAAGAAGAGCGCCCGCTGCTCGAAGCCCAGGTGCGTTTGACCGAAGCGGCCGGCGATCCGATGCAGGCGGCCGACGCGCTCGAGGCGTTGCTGCGCATCGAGCGGGGCAAGGCCGCGGCCAAGCTCGGGCGGAAGCTCGCGGCCCTGCGCGAGGAGCTCGGCGAGGAGGGAGCGGCCGAGCGGGCGCTCGAGCTCGCCTCGGCGGCCTACCCCGAAGACGAAGCCCTGCGCGAGCTCATCATCCGGCGCTACAGTGAGCGCAGCGAGTTCTCTCGCGTCGCGTCGCTGCTCAGCAGGGCGGTGGAAGCACAGCCCGAGAGCCGTGATCTCGCCGAGCGACTGGTGGAGGCGCATCGCGCCGCGGGACAGAGCGAGGCGGCCCTCGCCACGCTGCAGGCGCTGGCCGAGCGGCACCCCGACGACGTCGAGCTCTTGCGCCGGCGCGGGCAGCTGCTCGCGGATCTCGGCCGCGACGACGAAGCGCTCGTCGATTACGAGCGAGCCTACGCGATGGATCCGTCGCTCGCCGGCGACCTCGCTGAAGCTCTGCGACGCAACATCCGACGCGGCGGACGCGAGCGCGTGGCGACCTCGACGCTGCGGCTGGTCGAGGTGCTGGATCAGAGCGGAGATCTGGCTGCAGCGCGCGCAACGCTGGCCATGTTCGTCGAGGCGCAACCACACGACCTCAACGGCTGGCGGCGCCTGGCGTCGCTCGACGCTCGCACCGGTAACACCGCCGACGCGATCAACACCCTGGAGCGGCTCGTCACGCTCGAGACGGGGCCGGAGCTCGTGCAGACGGCGCTGCGCTACTCCGAGCTGTGCGAGGCCATGGGCCGAGGCGGCGAGGCCCGAGCGGCTCTCGAGCAGGCCCTGGAAGTCGACAAGACCAGCAGCGAGATCCGAGGGAAACTGCAGGCGCTGTACGAACGCATCGGCGCCCACCGCGAGCTAGCCAACATGCTGCTCGACGACGCCGAAGCTTCCGAGGACGTCGAGTTCAGGCTCTCGCTCCTGCTGCGCGCCGCCGATCTCCTGCTCGGTCCCGACGGCGACGTCGAGGCCGCGATCAAGATCCTGGAGTTTGCTCGCAGCGAGTCGCCGGAGAGCGTCGAGGCTGTGGTGCTGCTGGCGCGCGCCTACTCGTCGGGTAGCCGTAACGACGAGGCGCTCACCATGCTGCAGGGCGTGGCCGAGGGTCACCGCGGCCGGCGCAGCAAGGCACTGTCCGCCGTGTACGAACAGATCGCCAGCATCCACCTGGAGGAGGGGTTCCTGACGGACGCGCTCCAGGCGCTGTCGAAGGCCTTCGAGATGGACTCCAAGAACGCGCGCCTGGCCATGCTGCTCGGGCGGCTGGCGGTCGACATCGAGGAGAACGACGTGGCGCAGCGGGCATTCCGCTCGGTCACCATCATGCGCACGGCCGAGCCGGGCGATCCGGACGGCGCGACGCAGGAGCACAAGGCGGACGCCAACTACCACCTGGCGCTCCTGGCTCAGAAGACCGGTGACACGCGGAAGGCCAAGGTGCTCGTTTCCAAGGCGCTGACCGAGAACCCCGCGCACGAGGCAGCTCGAACGCTCCAGTCCGAGCTGGATCGCCGCTAGATCCTGCGATAGAGAAAGCGTCCCCATGCGGCGAGAGAAACGACTGACCAAACGCGAGAAGAAGGCTCAGACGCCGGGCGGCGGCGGCCACGCTCATGACGCGCAGCACATCCACTGCGTGGCCTGCGGCCGTCACATCGATCCCGACGAGTTCGGAGCCAGCCCGCCCAACGCCGTCTTCCTGCGCTGCGAGCATGGCTCGCGTTTCCCCGCCTGTACAGGCTGCCAGGATCGTGGTCGTCAGCTCCTCGCCGAGCACGATCGCACCGGCCGCCCCGTCGCCGCCGCGTCGGCCTGGCACTAGCCCCCGCCGCTACCCGGGTCCTTGCCCGCCAGGGTGAAGACCCACTCGCGCAGGCAGTCCAGGTCGGACGAAGGCAAGCCGAACGTCAGGGGCATCTTCATTCCGCACGACTGGGTGCCGAGCACCTTCCTGAGGATCAGGCTGTTGTCGGGGTTGGTGCGGTCCACCAGGAGCTCGCCGGGAGCACATTTCAGCGCTTCGGCATCGGACGACAGGTCACTGTGGGAGGCCGGCGCGTCGAGCAGCCGGCTCGCAACGCCAGGCGACTGCAGGTCGAGCCCGGCTGCCTGTGGCGCTATCGAGCCATGGCAACCGATGCCCCCGCAGTTCTTCGTCAGTACCTGGTCGATGTTGCACAGGGTTTGCGGACTGCTCTCGGCAGCCTCGTAGTCTTCCGGCGGGCGTTCGAGATCGGCAGCGCAGCCAAGGGTCGAGCCGACCAGCGCCTGGGCAATGAGCGTGCGAGTCGTGAACATGAGTGCACGCTAACTCCCGGGACTCGCGACGCGGGAGTGCGCCGAACCGCACTCTTCGGGGGTGCGAACTCGCGGACCAGGGCTTCAGCGACTCGCGGTAGCGTCGCTGGACGTTGCCTTCGACGGCCCCGAATCGAGCCAGCGCAGCGCCTCGCTGTAGAGGAACGCCTTGCGATCGAGCAACACCTCGTGGCCCATGTCGGCGGGCGTCGAGACGCGCGTGGCGACGCCGGCGCGCTTGAGCCATGATTCGACCTGGCGCGTACCGTCGACCACCTCGTCACGCTCGCCGGTGATGAGGTAGACGCGGCGGACGCGTTCTCGGGCTGTCTGCAGGGCTTCCAGCCCGGGGCCGCCCCAGTAGGTGCTGTTGGCGGCCAGGATCAACCAGCGGTTGAACGTCCGCGGCTCCCGCACGCCGACGTTCATCGCGGCGTACGCGCCCTCGCTGAAGCCGACCAGCGTGTTGCCCCAGAGCTGGATGCGCCGCCCGTATTGCTCGCGCAGACCATTGATGGTCGCCATCGTGAGGTTGTGCGCCGCGGCCCAGTTGTTGTTCCACGCGCGACCCGCGTTGTGCTCGACGGGACCTGCCGGACACGCCAGCCAGCCGAGGCGGCGCACGACGGGAGCCCAGCGCCGGCAGTCGGCGTCGGGCTGACCCCCGCGGCCATGCAGGTACACGATGACGGGCTTGAGCGAGTGTCGTCCCGGCCCGGTGGGCTCGAAGTAGTAGGCCTTGCCGCCGCCCGGCAACGAGAGGAGGCGCAACCCTCCACCGAGGCTGGGACTCTCGTCCTTCTTCTCTTCGCGCTTCTCTTCGCGCTCATCGCTCGGCTCCTTGTCCGCAGCTTTCGAGGCGGAAGGGGCGCTCTTGCCGGGGATGACGAGCTCCTGTCCCGGCTTGATCTTCTCGCGGCGCGAGATGCCGTTGGCGCGGCAGAGCTCCTCGATGGTCACGTTGTAGCGCTTGGCGATCCGGCCCAGCGTCTGGCCATCGCCCACCACGTGTTTGCCCTCGTCGGCGACGGCGGCGGCCGCGGGCAAGAGCAACGCTAGGCCGAGGAGCAGTGCCGACAGACGCATCGAGCCAGAGCTAGCACGGCCCCGGGGCTGGCCACAAATGCTCGGCCATCGGTCTGTAGGCCAGGCGGCCGGCGCGCTCAGGCGAGGGCCAGATCGGCGAAGACGAAGCCGTCGCGCTCCACGACCTCGCCGGGCCGGGTGGCGATGGGACGGTCGAACATGGGCCCGGCCACGACACAGGTATGGAACTCCCCGTTCTCGCCGCAGGGGTCGGCCGCCGGGGGCAGCTCGTCGATCAGCGCAGCGTCCCAGCGGCGACCTGCCAGCGCAGCGGGAGCCTGGCGGGGGTCGATGCAGGTGACGTACGCCTCCAGGCCGCCGCCCAGCATCTCACTGGCGAGCTCGCGAGTCGGGATCCCCCAGAGCGGGAACAACGGCTCGATGCCCGTCCCGCTCAGGTTCTTCTCGCGGTAGCGGCGGATGTCTTCCAGGAACAGATCGCCGAACGCCATGTGGCTCACGCCGCTCTGCGCGGTCCGTTGCACCAGCGCTCGCATGCGCTCTTCGTACTCGGCATTGCTGCAGGGGCTCGGGATCGACACCTCCCAGAGGGGCAGGCCAGCCCGCTCGGCTTGCGCCCTGAGGAGCTCCCGGCGCACGGCGTGCATCGAGACGCGATCGAAGGCCTCGGTCACGGTGGTGACCAGCGCGACCACCTCGAACTCCGCTCGCTGGCGCAGCACGTGCAGACTCCAGGCGCTGTCTTTACCGCTGCTCCACGACAGCACCGCCTTGGGGCGCGGCATCACAGGCGTCGGAGCTCGACACCCGTGGCGACGAGCTGAATCTCTTGAGCGCTGCCGTCTTCGTTCTTCTTGGCGAAGGTCGCGCCCTCTTGCTCGAGGTGCTCGACCTTGCGGGCGTTGATCGTCGACAGGTCGACGTTGGCCTGGACGCGCGCTTCGGAGCCCGCCGAATCGGTGGGCACGAAGAAGCCATAGTCCTTGAACGTGACGCGGCAGCCCGCGGCCTTGGCGTCGGCGCTCTCGGCGAGCTCCATCCAGCAGCCCTTGCGCGAGCAGGCCTTGCGCACGTGCCCCTCCACCAGCACCGTCTTGCCGGCGTAGGCTTCAGGCGAGGCGAGGACCTGCTTGAGATCCTGACGCACGGTGAGCGTGATGGTGTCGCCGAACTTCTGCGGCTCGCTGGCGCTCGGGCTCGCCGCGCTGGCGGCTGACGTCGGCTTCTCGGGCGCTGGTGCCGACGCCTTCTCGCAGCCGAGGAGGCAGAGCGCGAGCGATACCAGGGACGCTAAACGCATGTCCCGCAAGTATAGCCGGGTTCGGCGCGGCGCAAGCTCGGCGCCCGCAGCAAACGCCCTCATTTGCCGGCGAGTCGGAACGCCAAGCCCAGAAATCCCGAGATGTACGTATCCGTCGCGCCACCCGCGATGACCGGGTTGTCGAGCGGGATCGCGTTGAAGTCGAAGCCGTAACGCACGTAGTCGACACCAGCGACGACATCGAGCGAGGGGATGATGGCGTAGCCGAGGATAAGCCCCGCATCGAAGCCCATGCCCGTCGCGCCCGGGAACCAGAGGGCGGGCTTCTCGAGCTCGCCCATCGACAGCAAGATGCGCGGCGCGGCGTGCAGCCCGATCATGTACTCCGAGAAGCGAAAGCGCGCGTCGATGCCGGGACGGATCAACCTGTAGTCGGTGTCGGGCACGAGCGGGAAGGCGGGATTGGCGGTGCCGTCTTCGTCGCCGGCCAGGCGAAACTTGTGAATGCCGTATTCAGCGAACGCTTCCACCGCGTGCGTGCCGAACGGGATGCGGAAGCGCGGCCCGATGCGGATCTCCTGCATCGAGGTCTCGAGCTCGATCGGGGTGGCGGTGTTCTCGCCGTAGATCGAACGAGTACCAAAGCCCTGTTCGAAGTGCGCGCCGATACCGATGTTGGCGCCGATGCCGTCGGAGAAGAACGCGCCGGGATAGAACAGGATGTCGACGAGGAGCGCGGGACCTAGCGGCAATTCGTAGGTGTTGAGCTCCCTGACCTGGTTGGGGGCGTCCTTGTACTCGAACGTGCGGTTGAAGGCCCTGAGCCCCGCCATCAGCTCGAGCGGCGAGGGACCCTTGGCTTCGTCGTCGTCGCCGCCACCGGAAGGAGCCTCTTCTTCGGCTTCCTCTTCGGCGGGCTCTTCGCTCTCGCCCGAGGGCTCTTCTCCGCCGCTGTCTTCGCTGGCCTCCTCTTTGGGCGCCTCGCCGGCCTTGGCGGCCTTGGCCTGCGCCAGCGGATCAGCGATCGCTATCGCGAGCTCGTTGTCGATCGACTTCTGTAGCTTCTTGGCGTCGCCGCCCTGGATCTCGACGTCGCCCAGCGAGGAACCGTCAGCCGCATTGTAGATGGTCAGGGTCAGGTTCGACTTTTTCGAAACCTTGCCGACGACGATGGCATCGACACCGAGTCCCTTGGCCGCTTCGGCGTAGCCCTTGGCCTTGCCGCCGCCCTTGACGTCTTCGGCGTCGGTGATCTCGTATTCGCCTGCGGCCTTGAGTCCCTTGAGCACCCAACCGCGCACTTGCTTGGACTTGGGACCCGAGAACGCGCCAACAGCCACTCGCTTTTGAGCGGCGTTCTCTCCGGAATCAGCCTTCGGCTTGGCAGCCCAGGCGGATCCGCCTGTGGCGGAGACAAAAGCAGCAAACAATACGACCGAGAGCCTACGCAGCTGAGAACGCTTCATCATCTTGGCTTTTCGTTGGTGCGCGAGCTGTGAGGCGGTCAGGTTCCGCCTGTTCCTCCGCCGCCTCCGGTGCCTGCTGCCGCACCAGCGGTGCCACCACTGCCGCCCGCGGGGGCGTTGGGATCCTTGCCCGCGACCTGGAAGACCCAAGCGCGGAGGCAGGCCTTGTCCGCGTCGTTGACGGTGCGCGGGGCGGTCGGCATCTTGCCGCCGCAAGCGTGCGTGCCGTTGACCTTCTTCAGGATGACGCTGTTGTCGGGATTGTTGCCGTCGACGCGCAGCTCGCCGGGCGTACAAGTGTACGGCGGATCAGCCCCCTGCACGGAGGCTGTGCACCCGCAATTGACCTGCGAGCCGTCCGTGATGTGCAGGTGCGACGCGGGGACGTTGAGGATCCGTCCCTCCACCCCAGGCGATTCCATATCGAGGTCGGCCGCGGGCGTCGTCATGCCGTGGCAACCAATGCCCCAGCAGGCCTTGGTCATCAGCATGTTGAGGTCGCAGGGAAGCCCGGTGCCACCGCCGCCCGTGCTGCCGCCGCCGCCCGTGCTGCCGCCGCTGCTGCCTTCCGGCAGATAGTTCTTGTAGGTCGACGGGTCGGCAGTGAGGTCCGCCGCACAGCCACTCAGCATGAAAGCCGATGCGACCGACGCTAGCGCCAGTGTCGAGCCCACCATGAAGGCGAGGCGGAAACGGCTGGCAAAATGGGTGCGTGACGGACGACCAGAGCGAGTCGATTCGGGCATCGGATTTCAGTCCAGCGCGGCGCAGCGTAACATCAGAATGACATGGCAAGTCCAGCGCGAAATGCGCTCCTGTTGCAATCCATGTGTGCCCAGCCTCGCGGATTTTGGGTCAACTATTTTAGGGAGGAGTGATGTTTCTGTTCGAGCGTGACGTTCTCAAACAAGCCTCCCGAGCATTCAAAGTGGAGCGCGAGGTGCGTTTTCAAGATGTAGACGCTGCCGGCGTAATTTTTTACCCGCGTCTGCTCGAGTACTTCAATGACACGTATCTGGCGCTGCTTTCGAA
>DATLIL010000242.1:0-3529 GCA_035539475.1 Polyangiaceae bacterium | reverse complement strand
CTCTGAGTGCCTCCCGCGCCGCTCGTGCCGGGGTCCGTGCCGCCCCTGCCGCTCGCAGAAGGACCGGTCCCACCGCTCCCGCCGCTGGTGTTGCCCGAAGCGCCCGACGAGCCCATCGTTCCGCCACTGGCGCCGGAGCCGCTGCCGCCCGTCGTGGCCGGCGTGGGGCTCGAGTCCGGCGTGGCGCTGCACGCCGAGAACGCGAGAGTGACGCCAGCGGCGAGCCAGCTCATACACTGCTTCATGCCCGTGTAAGGGCCGGCTGGTGGCGAATCCGTCCGCGGACTCTAGTTTTCGCCAGCGCTCGGAAAGTGTGCCGAGGCTGGACCCGCCCACAAGCTCGGGACGTCCCGGGCGTTCGTGCCGGGAGCGGGCTCGGGCTGAGAAGCGAACCCTGCCGAGGGAAAGACCACTCGCTGTGCCTCATCCAGGCGCATCAGCTCGACCGAGCCGCTGGCGTGGAGCGTGTAGCTCTCGCCGACGGCGACGGTCACGGACGCGTCGAGCGTGCACGTACGAAAACCGTAGCCGGGCCCGGGCGTGCAGGCGGAGGTCGCGCCGGTCTCGGCGTTGGTGAGCGTCAACGTGCCGACGTCGGCGCCCGCGGTGAAGCCGCCGAGCTCGCTGAAGCTCCGTGCGTAGCGTGCCGCGGGGTAGAGCGCGGTGCAGCCGGTGCAGTCGCTGTGGTACGCGTAGTAGGGCTGCGGCGACAGCGTGCTGCCGTCCGTCAGGCGAAAGCCGTACTGCGGGATGCGCGTCGCCGGGTGAACGGTGTCGTCGTCGACGTAGGAGGGATACTCGCCGTTGTCGGAGCCGTAGAGAAAGCTCGCACCGTCGTCGATCGACCACGCGAAGTGCTCGCGCGGATCGAGTGACATGATGCTGCCGCCGGCGTCGGCACGGAGCTCGTTGCGTCCCTGTGGTCCGGCGAGCTCGCTGTCGGCGATCGGCGTCTGGAAGGAGAAGAAGTTGTTTTCTGGCTCGGCGTGAAGGTTCTGCACCACCAGGCCGAACATGCGGCCGCCGCTGAGCGTCGCGTTCACCTGGATCCACGCCAGCACCGGCGTTGCCCCGGCTTCGGCTTCGGCTTGCTGGTGACGCACGCAGGCGTCGACGGTCTCCTCGTCGATGATCGCGCCGGGCAGGCCCGTGGAGGCGTCGATCTCGACGAGGCTGCCGCTGAGAATGCCGCCGTCACCGGCGCCGTTGCCGTCCGGACCCGGATCCCAGCACTCGGCACCTTGCAGCTTGAACCCGAAATACAGCCGATCGATGTCGATGGTCTCGACGGGCACGAAGCGCAGGAGCGCCCGGTGGCTCGCCGAGCGTAGCGCCGAGCCGTTGACGTTCTCGACGCCCACCGGAATGGCCGCGCTGCGCCCGAGCGTGTGCGCTCCGTTGCGCGTGCCCACGGCGATGTCGCCGCTGCTACACGACAGCGCCGCGGCGGCGAGTGAGACGGCTAGCGCGCGGGCGAGCTGCACGATGCGCGTACTCGTTCGGCGAAAGGCGAATTGGGCGAGCGCCGGAGGAAGCGTTCGGCCTGTGTGCGGGCAGCGGCCACGTCACCGAGCTGGCAGAGCGCGAAGACGCGCGACGCCTCGCGCTCCTCCGACAGGGCGCCGGCAGGGTAGCGCCGCGCGTGATCGGCTAGCAACGAGAGCGCCGCGCGTGCCTCGCTGCGGTGGAGGTGCTTCTGCGCAGCACGGATCAGCTCGAGCTCACTTTGAATGCTGCGCGCCGGGGCGGTAGCGCGTGCGGGCGGCCCCGGTTCGGCCGAAACGACCGGCGCAGGCTCCGGAGCGACGGCAGCAGGCGGTGTGAGCTCGTTCTTCTCAACGACGGCCACGGGCCTGGGCGCGCTGGCGACGGGCTCTGCTGCCCGCTCGGCTCGCAGCGTGTAGGCGCCGGCAGCAATGCCGCCGACCAGCAGCGTTCCGCAGAGCGCGAGCACCTTGGTCGACGCCCACGCGCCCGCGGTCGACATGGCTGCAGCGCTGGTGGTCGAGCCGGCAACGGTGCCGGCGCCGAGCGCCGCTGCGCCGATCTTGAGGGCGAGCCGGCGGCGATTGCGGTCGACCGAATCGTCGCTGGGATCGTCGCCTGCGCGACCGAGGTCGAGCAGCGCTCTGGTCTCGGTCTTCAGCTCACTCATGATGCGTCTCCGTGGCTTCGCGTTGGCGGTGTCGCATGAGTGCCTCCTCGAATTCGCTGCGTGCGCGCCGCAGCCGCGAGTAGACGGTGTTCAGCGGCAGCTCGAGGACCTCGGCGATCTCGGGGGCGGTCATCTGCTCGAGATCGGCCAGGATGAACACCTCGCGCTTCGGTTGCTCGAGCTCCTGGAGCAGGTCGCGGATCAGGCGCGCGGCGGCGGTGCGCTCCGCGATCTCGCCCGGCCCCTGCTGCCGCACGTCGGCGACCTCCTCGTCCGTGGGGACCGGGATCAGGCCGTGCTGGCGCGGGTCCTTGCGCCGGCGGGTACGGCGGTGATCGCGAGCGATGCCCGCGGCCAGGCGAAAGAGCCAGTGCTTGACCGGCGCCTCGGGCCGAAACTCTCCGAGCTTGCGGTGCACGATCAAGAAGACGTCCTGCAGCGCGTCGTCGCAGTCCTCGTGGGGCACGCCCAGCCGGCGCAGGGTGCGCCACACGAAACGCACGTGCTCGTCGTAGACCCGAGCAAAATCGAGCCCTTCCGCAGGCTCGACGGCCGTGGCCGGGAGCTCGATGTTGGTGGCGAGACTCATCCGAGAAGGTACAAGGGCCGGGTCCGCCCGTTTCCGTCGCTCAGAGCGACCATTCTGCACCGCAAGTCAGCTGGAAGCCCATCCCGGGCGAGTAAATGGCCGCCGGATCGCTGCCGTCGAAGACGAACTGGCGGTCGCCCAGGGGCACGAGAAAGTCGGCCGCGAGCACCAGCGTGAGCTCCGTGGAGGGGCGTACGAAGGCCTCGGCTCCGAGCGACAGCGTCGCGAACGCCGCCGTGCGCGTCGCGGGCTCCACCCCGGGCCCGAAACCCTCTGCCCGCAGCACCGAGAGCTCCACACCTGTACAGAGGGCGGGGGTGAGGTCATACGTGTACATCTGACGGCAGGCCTTGCCGTAGGCCGTCGAGAGCTGGAACTCGGCGCCCTGCTCGTCATTCAGTTCTCGCTGCACGGGCAGCCACAAGCTCGCGCCTGTGCTCAGGCGGATCGCCTTGCGGGAGAACGCTCCGTAGAGGCCAAGCCCGGCAGTCCAGCCGGGCACGACCGCCGAGCGCGCTCCGAGCGCAGTTCCGAGCGTCCAGCGAGACTTCGTCTTTTCGCGGGGCCGCCGCGGTTGGTCGAGCTCCGGCGGAGCGGGCGCTGCCGCTGGTGGAGGTGCTGGAGGTGGCGCCTCTGGCGCTGGCTCCGGCTCGTCCTGAGCCGCGACTGCGCTCGTCGCTTTCACGGCTTCTTCTCCCAGACCGAGCAGTGTGCCGCTCTTCTTCGTCGCGTCGCCGTCGTCGTTGGATGCCATATCGACCGATCCTCCTCAGCGCCCGTGGTCG
>DATLIL010000241.1:0-2239 GCA_035539475.1 Polyangiaceae bacterium | reverse complement strand
GTTGTGCTCCGCGCAAGTCTTGCTCCAGGTGCTCGACCTTCTCGGTCAGCGCGTTTCGTTCGTGCCGCAGCCGGTTCAGCTCGCGCAGGTACATGGCCTTGCGCTCCTCGGTTGCGCGCTTTGCCTCGGCTACCTGATGACGCAGCTCATCGAGCTCTTCCATCAGCTGCGCCCGCTCGCGCGTCACCAGCGCGGGGCGCGACCAGAGCGACGTCCGGCGCTTGCCGACACCCTGTGCGGCGGGCGGCGGTAACTCCGCCACGCGATGGCTGCGAGGTCTGGGCGGGTGAGACAGCGGGCGCCGTTCAGTCGCGCTCGCGAATTGAGCTTGCGGGGGACTCGGCCAACGCGCCGCGTCGCGCTCGAGCACTCGGTAAAACAGACCATGAGCTTCGAATGCCTTGGCCACGGTGACCGAAAGCGGTGCACCTTCCATGCCGGACTGTGGCGTTGATCGCCCGGACCACTTCCGCAACAGGCGTAAGCCCGTGGTAAGGGAGGCGTGATGCCGCACGCCCTCTTGCAGCTCGATCTGTCCAGCGACGATGCAGAGCTCGCCGCCGACGCATTGTTCGCCTGCGGGGCGGGCGGGGTGGAAGAGCAGGGCAGCCGTCGCAAAGCGCGCCTGATCGTGTACGGCGGCAGTGCAGAGGAGCTCGAACCGCTGCGCCAGGCCTTACCGGCGGCGCTCGCCGAGCGGGGCATTGCTGCCTCGAGTTACCGCGTGACTATCCGCGTCGAGCAGAGCTCGGATTGGGAGCGCGCCTACCTCGAGCACCTCGTCGCGGTGGAAATCGCACCGGGCTACTGGTTGCGCCCGACCCACGATCAGCGCCCGCTGCCCGAAGATGCGCGCGTGCTGCTGTACGAGCCCGACGTCGCGTTCGGCGACGGCGCGCACGTCACCACCCACCTGGCGGCGCGCAGCGTGATCGAGCGCGTCGCTACCCAGCCCGGGTGCAGCGTCTTCGACTTCGGCGCCGGTAACGGTGTGCTCGCGATCCTGGCGCTGCTCTCGGGCGCCGGACGCGCCAGTGGCCTCGACATCGATCCGCGCAGCGTGACCGCCGCCCAGCGCAACGCCGCGCTCAACGGCTGCGAAGCGCGCGCGTCCTTCCATCTGCCGGGCGACGCGCCGGTCGAGCCGTTCGACTTCGTCATCGCCAACATGGAGGAGCCGGCGCTGCTCGATTCACAACAAGCGATCGTGAGTCGCGTGCAACGAAACCGGACCGGCGCCGTGCTCGCGGTCACCGGCTTCCTCGCTGATCGCGTTCCAATCGTCAGCGAAGCCTTCGCCGCCCATGGGCTCGCACCTGTGCGTACTGTGAGTGAAGGTGACTGGGCGCTGATCGAGTTGGGCAATACCTGAGGGTTGAAGTGAACATGGCGGCGCAGGCGCTGCCTGTCGCGCTGAACGGCCCAGGACAATCCATGCTGCTTTCGTGTGCCAACCTGGGCCAGCGGACCCTGGGAGACGGTTGCGACGCCCGCTGGAACGGTGAAACCGGCGCAGAGTTGGCAGGTATGCGCTTTGCAATCACGGAGAGCATGAAGAACTTGTTGGTGGTGGCATCGCTCGCTGTCGGTGGACTCTTGCTGGTGGCGTGCGATTCGGACGATGACGATAAGCAGCCGGCTGCGAACGGCGGGTCGAACGCGGGCAGGGGCGGTACGAACGACGCAGGCAAGGGCGGCCGAGGCGGCTCGGGTGGGAGCACGGCGGGCTCAGCCGGTCAGACCGACGTCGGCGGAGCGGGTGGCGGCGATGGCGACGCCTGCCCGGCCAATCTCCTGGCTGCCGAGGGCACCAGCTGCGACGAGGAGGACAAGTGGTGCAGCGACGGTGGTGACGATCCTTGCCAGTTCGGTAACTCGCTCAAGTGCCAGGGCGGCGAGTGGGTGCGCTACGAGGCGTTCCCCGATCCGAGCTGCGGCGAGGGCGGCGCGGGCGGCGGTGGTGGCGACGATGGTTGCCCCTCGAACGTCATCGAAGCCGAGGGCAGCGCGTGCGAGCCAAACGGCAAGCACTGCGTCTACGGCGGCGACTCGCCGTGCAGCTTCGGCAACTCGCTGACCTGCGAGGGCGGTGAGTGGGTGCGCCACGAAGCCTTCCCTGATCCCGGTTGTGTCCCCCCCGGCGGCGGCGGGGCAGGCGGCAACGGCGGAGCCGCGGGCGGCTAGTTGCCTTCGCTCGGCGCGCTACGCGCGCCTCTTGGCTCGGCCCGCTAGCGCGGGC
>DATLIL010000240.1:0-1925 GCA_035539475.1 Polyangiaceae bacterium | reverse complement strand
GGCTGGAAGCCGCCGAAGCCGCCGCCCTGAGGCGGTTGGTTGGGCTGCTGCTGCCATCCGCCTTGCTGCGGCGTGGCAGCGAACCCACCCGGGTAACCGGGCAGCGCGGGCATCGGTCGACCCGAGCCGTCGTCGTAGCGAGCGCGGGTGCCGCCGAGGGCCATGTCGTCGCCGTGCCGCAGCTCGCGTTCACCCTGGACGCGCTCACCGTTCACATAGGTGCCGTTGAGACTGCCGAGATCCTTCAGCCAGAAGACGGGCCCCCGGCGTTCGATCACGCAGTGCTCTTTGGAGACAATCTTGTCGAGCAACTGGATCGTGTTGCTCGGGTGGCGCCCCATGGAATTGAAGTCGCGCAGTTCAACGACTTGTTGACCTTCAGGCGTTGCAAGCAGAATGCGCGCCATGCCGGCCAAAAAGGCTAGCTTTGCCAGCCGTTAGGAACAAGCGTGAGCGCTAGGTCCCCTGAATTTTTCTGAATCCGGATCCACAGGCGGGGGGTGATAAGGTGCGCGACGTGGGAAAGCACCTTCTAGCGATCGATCAGGGTACGACCGGCTCCACGGTGCTCGTGATGGGTACCGATGGCCGGACTCTGGGCCGGCACACCGCCGAGTTCACCCAGCATTTCCCGCAACCAGGATGGGTGGAGCACGAGCCGGACGAAATCTGGGAGAGTGTGCGCGTCGCTCTTGGCGAGGCCTTACGGCAGGCCGGTGCCGGTCCCGACGACATCGCCGCGCTCGGCATCACCAACCAGCGAGAGACGACGCTCCTCTGGGAGCGAGCGACCGGCAAGCCGATTCACAAGGCCATCGTCTGGCAGGACCGGCGCACCTCCGAGCGCTGCGCGGCGCTCAGAGAGGCTGGCAACGAGGCCGAGGTACGGCGCACCACGGGGCTCGTGCTCGATCCCTACTTCTCCGGGACGAAGCTCGAGTGGCTGCTCGACAACGTCGACGGTGCGCGCGCGCGAGCCGAGCGGGGCGAGCTCTGCTTTGGCACGGTGGACACCTATCTCGTCTGGCAGCTCGCTGGCGGCGCCAAGAGCGCGCAGCACGTGACCGACGTCACCAACGCCTCGCGCACGATGCTGATGAACCTGCGCGGTCTGCGCTGGGACGACGACATGTGCCGGCTGCTGCGCGTCCCCGGCTCGGTCCTGCCGCGGATCGTGCCGAGCGCGGGCATCATCGCCCGGACGAAGGGAATCGCGGGGCTCGCCGACGGCTTGCCGATCTCGGGCGTCGCCGGTGACCAGCACGCCGCCCTCTTCGGTCAAGCCTGCTACGAGGCAGGCGATGCCAAGTGCACCTACGGCACCGGCGCGTTCCTGCTGGTCAATACGGGGTCTCACGTGCTGGAGAGTCGCTTCGGGCTACTGGCGACACCGGCCTGGCAGATCGGCGACGAGGTGACGTACGCGCTCGAGGGCAGTGTTTTCGTCGCCGGGGCCGCCGTCCAGTGGTTGCGCGACGGGCTCGGCATCATCGGGTCCGCGGCGGAGGTGGAGGCGCTGGCGAGGTCCGTCCCCTCGTCTGACGGAGTCGTCTTCGTCCCCGCGCTGGCGGGATTGGGCGCTCCTTATTGGGACGCCGAGGCGCGGGGGCTCCTCATGGGACTGACCCGTGGCACTAACCGGGCTCACTTGGCGCGCGCCACCCTGGAGGCCATCGCCTTCCAGGTGGCCGACGTGGTGCGGTCGATGAGCCAGGATCTGGGGACGCGGATCGTTCGAATGCGCGTCGACGGGGGCGCCGCGGCCAACGACTTGCTCCTGGAAATGCAGAGTAATATCGCTGACTTGTCCGTGCAGCGCCCGAGCGAGCTCGAATCCACGGCGCGCGGAGCGGCAATGCTCGCAGGGGTCGGGGCCGGTGTCTTCAGGAGCGGCGCGGAAGCGGCGAAAATGATGCATATTGAGA
>DATLIL010000239.1:0-3223 GCA_035539475.1 Polyangiaceae bacterium | reverse complement strand
TGAGTCGATCGCGAGCGCGCCGAAACGCGCCGCGTTATCGAACTTCTGCGTCGCGTCGAAGGTCTTGATGCCGACGAGGCGCACCGTCGTCCGTGAACCGCCGTCGCTCTTCACCACCACGGTGTCGCCGTCGACCACGCTCGTGACGCTCACGACATCGCCGCTCACGAGCTCCTGCGTTGGTTTCAGCGCGGCCCTGCGGCTCTGCGCACTGACGCCAAAGAACGCGGACGCACTCAGGAGCACGATGATCAGCGCCCAAAAAACGCGGGTTCCGCGATCCACGGGGCACGAAAGTAGTGGATCACGGGGTGAGTGCGCAAACACTGCGCGGCGCATCTGTGCCTCGCCGCGTCAGAGCGCGACGTTTCGTGTCAGTGCGCGCACCAGGAAAATTGCTGTCAAGGCATTGAAGAACGAGCGACCGCTGCTACGTTGGTACTATGCGGCCAGTTTTTTCTCGGCTGTATCTGATAGCTCTGGCGTTCGTCATCAACGGGTGTTCCGCCAGCACCGCCAAGCCTGCCGGGCCCCCTCCTCTAGTGGCACCGGAAACCCGAGTCGTCCCCCGCCAGCCGCTCAAGCGCGACGTTCCTCCGCTGATCGCGCCGCCCCCCGCCTACGGCAACAAGATCGTGATGGCCTCGGCCGGCGGCCCGCCGACGACTTACTGAGCCGATAGCCACGCCGGACCGTGGCGAGCGAGCAGCACTCTTTCGATGTGCAGCCGTGAGGCGTGTTCGAGGGGCGCGCCGACGCCGGGCCCTTCGAGCTCGGCGAGCGCGGCGGCCACGGCTCTGATCGTCGAATAGCCGGAGGCGTGCGGCGACTTGCGCAGAGCCGGCTGCGCGCTCGGCGGAACCTGCAGGGAGTAGCGCCGCAAGCGCTGCAACGACGGCAGCCGGCTCAGCATGCGGCGGCTCTGAGCCCAGGTGCCGTCGATCACCATCAGCCGCTCCGGTGCAGCCTCGCTCGGGGCGGCGGGGGCACCGGGATAGAGCAGCCAGGCGCCGTCGATCGTGGCGAGCTCGGCGTCACAAAGCGCCGTGTCGTAGCCGAGCTCGACGATACGGCTCTTTTCGAGCACCAGCGCGGCAATACGCGCGGTGCCGGTGGACTTGTGCGCCTCCCAGTGGTGGCGAACGAAGACGATCTCGGTGCGGTTCTCGGAGCGCCCGAGCTCGGCGCAGATGCAGTGCTGCTCGACTACCCAGCAGCGGGGGCAACGTCCGGGGAGGTCGGGCGGCGTTTTCGAGCGAGTCACTGAACCGAGATGGTGAACCTCGCGAAGCTTACTCCACCGCGGTTGTCGTGCACGACGGCCCACACGGCGGCCGGTCCAGGGTCTTTCGGCGCCCGGAAGTCACCCTGCTGCTCCGGGTTCCAGCCCTTGGTGGCGTCGTTCACGAGCTTGGCCGAGGGGCTGATGCTGCCGTGATCGACGTAGTAGTTGATCCAGATCTGCTCCATGAAGTCGGCGTCGTAGGTGGCGGCGGAGACCTCGTCGGGCTCGACGCTATCCATGCTGACCACCGGCATGACCTGGTACTTCTGGCACTCGGGCTCGCCGTCCTCGGGGCAGGCCGGAACGCAGGGAGCACCCTCCTGATCGCAGTTCGTGGGCTCGACGATGGGCGCGTCGAGGCACGCGAGGTCGATGCAGTCTTCAGTGACGTCCTGACCCTGGAACTGGAAGCCAGTCACGATCGGGTTCGCGTTGCCGAATTCTTCGAACGAGTAGATGGCGGTGTAGCCAACCACGAAATCGTCGGCGCCGAGCACCTGGCCAGCATCGCTGACGCAGCGGAGCGGTAGGCCCTCCTGCTCGGGCGCGAGCTCGATCGTTCCGGCGCAGACGGCGAAGAAAACGTACGAGAGCCCGTAGCTGTACTGGCCTGGCTGGCGCTGGCGCACGACGTCGTCGGGGATCGTGACCGTGAACTCGTCGTCGCCGTCGAGCTCGAAGGTCACGCTGGCGGGATCAGCGGCGAAGATGCTGAAGCAGCCCTGATAGAGATCGGCAGGCGGGTTGACGCAGCCCCCGATCCAGGCGCGCTGCACCGTCCGGCCCGGCGCGGCCTTGGCGTCGTGCCACAACATGCTGAGCGTGACGTCCTCGCCGGGGAAGGCGTAGGGGCGATCCTTCTGCACGGCGAGCACACGCAGAGTCTGGATCTCGCTCGGCGGGTCGAAGCTCGGCGCGCAGCCCGCGGCGAGCGCGGCGAAGGCGACGAAGGAAAGTGCCGAGAGCTTTTTCCCCCGTCGGGGATCGCGCAGCGCGTTCATAGCTCACCTCGCAGGCCGATGCTGGGGATGATCGGGATACCGGTCTGCAGCTGCTTCTGGCTGAAATTGTAGTTGTAGACGACGCCCTCGGCAGCTGCGTTGTTGTAGACGTTTTGCACGTCGAGGTAGGCCGAGAGCTTCCAGCCCTTCATCTGCCAGCGCTTGTCGATACGCAGATCGAGCTGGTGGAAAAGCGGCAGTCGCTCGCTGAACGGCTTGCCCTCGAGCGGTGCGTAGGCGCCGGCGTCGGCTGCGTAAAGTGCCGGTAGCGAGGGCGGCTGCACCGTCGGCGTGTCGAGCGGCCCCGTCACCACGCGGAAGCGAGCGCCGAACTCCCAGCCTCGGCCCAGGCGGTAGCTGCCGAGCACGATCAGGTTGTGGGTCTGATCGAACTGAAACAGATACTCCTCCGAGTCCGGGCTCTCCTGGCGGATGCTGCGCGACAGCGTGTACGCGACCCAGCCGAAGAAGCGCTCGTCGGGCTTGTACTTCAGCAGCGTCTCCGCGCCGATGACGTAGCCGGAGCCCTCGTTGTTGTAGACGAAGCCGCCGGTCGCGTCCGGGCCGCGCGAGACCTGGTTGGTGAGATCCTTGTAGAAGCCCTCGACGCCGACCTCGACCTGCCGGGTCAGCTCCTGCTCCACGCCGAGCGTGTAGTGCACGGCGCGGTTCGACTCGATGCCCGGCGTGCCGAAGACCTCGTCGGTCTCCTGAAACTGCGGCGGCTGCGCGAAGATACCGACGCCGCCCTTGAGCGTGGTGCGGCGGCGGTCCGGCGCCTCGCCGGTCGGGCCTTGCACGATGTCGTAGCGCCCGTTGAAGCGCGGGCTGAAATCGGTGTGACCGCTGTCGCGCGCGTAGTCGACGCGAGCCCCGGGGATCAGGCGCAGGCGCTCACTCGGCTGGAGCTCGAGCTCGGCGTACCAGGCCGGGCGAA
>DATLIL010000238.1:0-14344 GCA_035539475.1 Polyangiaceae bacterium | reverse complement strand
CGGTGCCGCGGTCAGGGGCGCGCTCGGCGCCGTGATGATCAACAGCACCGTCGGCATCTCGGCGCTGGCAGAGGGCACCCCGGTCAAGTGCCTGGGCAGCGCCATTTACGATCTGCCCGGCCTCACCCACCAGGGCTCGCTTGACGACTTCTGGCAGAGTCCCGGCAGCGTTGATCGAGAGCTCTTCGAGCGCTTCTGCTGGTGGCTGCGCACCAAGACGCAGCTCAACGGCAGCGTGTGGAGCGACATCTACGAGCTCGGCTAGCGTGCGCTGAACAGCGAGATGAGCTCGGTGGCGGAGCGCAGGCGCAGCTTGCGCAGGGCGCGCTTCAAGGTGCCCGAGACGTTGGACGCGGAGAGGCCGAGCTCGTAGGCGACGAGCTTGGTGGAGTGACCGCGCGCGAACAGCGCCGCAACCTGGCGCTCCGCGGGCGATAGCGCACCGGGCTCGTTGAGCTCCATGGCGTTGCGGCGCGCGAGCAAGAAGCGCTTGCCGTCACGGTCGAACGAATCGACGAGCGACCAGCGGCCGTCGACCAGCGCGTTCCAGAGTGAGGCCACCTGCTCGGGGTCACTCTCGCGCCAGCGTTCCTTCGCGCTCGCGAGGTTGCGTGCCGTGGCGGACAGGAGCTCGCGCTCGGGCTTGCCCTCTGCTTCTCCCTCGGCGTGCAGCACGGCGCCGCGAGGATCGAAAACCGCTTCCGCCTCGAGGGCGACGCCGTCCGGGCTGCGCCGCAGCGATTGACGCAGACGCCGGGCGGCCGCGATGTGACGGGCGACGCGGCCGAGGACGCTGGCCGTGCGCGCGGGAAAGCGGCTGACGCGCCTGAGTGGTGCGACGATGCAGACGCCACTACCGGGCCTGAGCCAGGCATTGACCATGAGCGCGTCCGCGATGCCGGTCTCGCGCTGTAGGAAGCCGACGGACTCGACCTCGCTGTGCGAGACGCTCATCTCGGCGTGCACCTGACTCAAAGATCGGCACGGGAGCGCGCCGTAGGCTGCCACGAGGTTGCGCTCCGGCATCAGCGCGGCCGCCTTCGCCAGTGCCGGGGCGAACTGCTCGCAGCCGAGAAAGACGGGCAAGGTTGCCCGTAGCACCGCGTTCTCCTCGTCGAACGCGTAGAAGTGTCCGTAGAGTCCGAGCCCGTCGTCGACGAAGGGCTGAAGCTCACGCACCAGCGCGCTCAGCCAGGCGGTGTCGTCGACGGCGAGATCGTAGGCGGCCTCGATGACGGACAGCGAGCTCGGGGACGCCTGCGGCTTGCCCTGGATGACGGTGCTGCGCCCGATCTCGACCAAGACCATGGATGGCTACGGGTCCTGATGCTTGTCGGACGCTTTCAGACAGCGCGCCACGAGCGCGCGGCGATTGCGCACGCCCAGCTTTGAGTACACGGAGCGCAGCTGGTTGGCGATGGTGTTGGCCGACACACCGCGCTGCGCAGCGATCTCGCTGTTGGACTCGCCGCGCACCACGCCCTTGACCACCTCGCACTCGGCGGGCGTGAGCTCTTCGGGCAGCGTCGGCTCCGGTACGGGGAAGGAGAGCAGCGCGTACTCTTCACCCTCGATCTCGAAGCGCGAGACCCGAAGGGATTCAGGCGGCGGCAATGACACGTCGACGTCGACGTCCGGTTCCGGCTCCGGACGTTCCCCCCGTGAAGCGTGCAGACGCCGACGGGTACCCATTGATCGACTTCTATGGCCTGAGCAGCCTCAGTTCAATCCCGGACGTATAGTCATTTTTTCACCCCATCACCCGGACATGCGACCCCGTCAGCTTCGCCGAAACGTCGAAACAGTGACTATGGAGACCGGGAACATGCCGTGTTAGCCGGCTTTTGAGTTTCGACGGCGCGCCCGGAGCGAAGGGTCCGGGTGGCGCGGAGGCCCGCTGGCTCAGACGGCTCGAACGCGCGTGGATCGCGACGTCGCCTGAGCCAGTGGGACCTCACTAACGGCTGGCGCCGCAGCGGCCGGCACCAGGTGTCGAGGCTGTGACGGCGTAGTCACCGACCTCGAGGTAGAGCGGGATGGTCAGCGTGGCGTCGTAGCGACCTTCGGCGTCGGTGGGGACGGCACCGAGCAGCACGCTCTCGCCGCTGGTGCCGTTCTGCAGTGCGACGTCGACGCGGGCGAAGGAGCAGGGCTCGTCGTCGGCGTGCACGGAGCCCTTGATGTGCACGACCGTGCCGCGGCGGGCTTCTGCGTTCGCGAGCGTCAGCTCGATCTCCGAGCGCGGGCGGCCGTCGTCGCTGCCCTCGGACGAATCCGCCGTGGTGGGACTCGGCGACGGGGTGGGCGGCAGCTGCGGCGGGTTCGGCCCCGGACCGCGGCTGCTGCCGGTCGGACTGGCGTCGTTGGCGCCACTCGGAGCTCCGATGCTGTCGAGCGTGCTCTCGGTGCCGGGCGGCCACGAGAACGGATCGTCCGGCGGCACGTGTGGCTGGGCGCGCCCGGCGGGGTCGACCTCGAAGCGTCCGGCGGCGCCGCCGAGATCGATGCGGTGCCAGATCATGCCGTCGAGCACCTCGACCCAGGCGTGAGCTTCGTTGCGGACCATGCGTGCCGGCAGGCCCGCGGCCAGCGCCGTGATCACGAAGGCGTAAGCGCGGTGGCGGCAGACGCCTTTCTTCGAGAGCGAGAGCTCCTGGTACAGGGCCGCGCCGGTCTGCGCGCGAGGAGCCTCGTCCGAGGGCGCGAACGAGCGGAAATGCGTCACCAGCGCGGCCAGGGCGTCGCGCGGCCGCATCGCGTCCGAGATGCCGACGTGCGCCAGGACGTCACGCGCGGCGCTGCGCGCGGTGTTGGGCAGCACCGGCACGAAGCGCGCCAGCGAGCTCCAGGAGGCGTCCGCGAAGGGCGAGCCGAAGATGGCGCGGCGGATCGACAGCTGCATCACCAGGCGGACGCGCTTGCGGCCGTCGCCGACCACGAACCAGTTGTCGGCGCCGTCGCGCATGAGCTCGAAGGCGGTTTGCGGCTCGGCCCGGGCGGCGATCACGCGCGCCCCGGGGCCCACGCTGGGGATGCGCACGGGCACGCCGGCGGCGACGTCGACGAACAGGTCGGCGAAGAACTGATCCTCGTTCGAGAGCGGCTCGCCGCCGATCTCGATCTTGCGAAGCTTCTTGTCGCCGACGATGAGCTCCAGGCTCTCGTCGATGGCGTCGTAGGCGTAGAGCCGCTTGAACGGCGTGACCGCCGGGACGAACGGATCGTCGTAACTCACGGCGTCCGGCCGGGTGGTGTCGCGATCGATGCGGTAGGTGGCGTCGATGCTGTCAGGTGTGGCGTTACCGCCGTACGCGACCTGGGGCTGCTGCTTGCGCTCGGACGGCGCCGAGACCACGCCGCTCGGAGTGTCGAGCGCCGCCGGCAGCTTGCCGTCCGGCGTCGTCGCTGCGAGCTCGAGGTCCTCGCGCGGATCCTGGACGATGAACTCGTGCAGGACCGGGCCGTCGGCGCTGGCATTCGTCGCCGCAACCAAGAGCAGCAGGCCGAAAGTTCTGGGCCAGAGGAGTCGATTCAATGGCGCTCGCGTAGCGTAGTTCCGCGCCTCCGGGCACGCCAGCGGCTGCGGCAAAATCCCATGCTTTTTGCCCGGGCTTTCTTGGTAGTCTGCCGCCCGTCATGGGCACCCCTCTGGCTGAACAACTCAAACAGCTGCCGGCTGACGCGCGCGAGACGCTCGCTAGCTACAACTTCGACGAGCAGCGCTTCTTGCGCCTGGGCGCCGAGCTGCGCGACGGCAAACACGACGACGGCGTCGTGCACGGCAAGATCGAGCCGCCCTACGAGGGCGATGTCGTCGGCATGCCGGCGACGGGCAGCGCCGAGTACGAGCGGCTCAAGGCCCTGGGCGAGGCCGAGCTCGCGGCCGGCCGTGTGGCGCTCGTGGTGCTGGCCGGTGGCATGGCCACACGCATGGGCGGCGTGGTCAAGGCGCTGGTCGAGGCGCTGCCGGGCAAGACCTTTCTCGAGCTTCGCCTGGACGAGATCGCCGCGGTCGAGCGCCGCTACGGCAAGGCGCCGCCGTTCTGGCTGATGACGAGCGACGCCACCGAAGAGAAGACGCGCGCAGCGCTCGACGGCAATCTCGACGACGACCGCGTGGCGACCTTCACGCAGTACCTGTCGCTGAGACTAACTCCCAAGGGTGACATCTTCCTCGATCAGAACGGGCAGCCCAGCCTGCATGCTCCCGGCCACGGCGACCTGCCCGACGCCCTACGCCGCAGCGGCCTGCTCGATCGCTTCGTGGCGCGCGGCGGCCGCACCCTGATGATGACCAACCTCGACAACATGGGCGGAACTTTGGATGCGGCAATCATCGGCTTCCACCTGAACCACGGAAAACCGGTGACTTCCGAGGTCGTGGACAAGCTGGCGGACGATCGCGGTGGCATCCCCGTGCGCGTCGATGGCAAGCTCCGCGTGCTGGAGGAGTTCCGCATTCCCAAGAGCTTCGACCCCGCGACGGTGCGCGTCTTCAACACCAACGTCTTTCACTTCGACGCGGTGGCCCTGCGCGATCTGAAGATGGACTGGCGCTTCTACACCGTCAAAAAGAAGGTTGGCGGTCAGGACGTGATTCAGTTCGAGCGCATCGTCAACGAGGTCACGGCCGAGCTCCCCACGCAGTACCTGCACGTGCCGCGCACCGGACCGGAGGCGCGCTTTCTGCCCGTGAAGGACAACGACGAGCTCGCACAACGACGCCCCGAAATCGAGGCAGTGGCCCGCGCACGCGGATTCTCGCAATGAAATTATTCTTGAAGTCAGCACTGACAGTGATGGGCGTGGGCCTTGGCCTGGCCGGAACCGCGTTCGCACAGACGCCCGTCGATCGACCGACGCCGATCCCCGCGTTCGGTCGCAGCATCGTCTCCGGCGACGACACGACCGCGCTGGTCAACAACCCCGCGCTGCTCGGCTTCTTGCCGGCCTCGGAGTTTCGCTGGTCGAGCGTGTACCTCGACGACAAGGCGCTCGTGCCCTGGCAGGGCCACGCGCTGGCCTTCGGCTTCCCCATCCCCTTTCTCTCGCTCGCGACCGGCCTGCGCTACGAGTTCATCGATCCGCCGTCCACGCGCGCGGCGCGCTGGGGCGGCACCGGCTCGAACTACGAGTGGCTGACCTGGGGGCTGGCCCTGCGCGGCGGCGACGCCGGATCGCTGGGCTTTTCGCTGCAGCACGCGCGCTCCGAGGACGAGCGCATCCACGGCCTGGCGTCCTGGTCGCTCGGCCTGGTCAGCCGTCCCGTGAACCAGTTTGGTTTTGCGCTCGTGGGTCACGACCTGAACGCGCCGGTCAGCGACGGCGGTGTCAGGCTCGACCGCAAGTACGACATGGGCGTTGCCATCCGGCCGACGGGGACGGAGGCGCTCGAGGTCGGGCTCGAGGCGAGCTACATCGACGGCGACTCCGACTACTGGATCCCGCGTGGCACGCTGGGCGTCGCGCTGCCGTCGCTCGGGATGCTGCGCGGCGAGTTCTCGATGAGCGACCCGACCGAACAGTCGCAGGAGCGCGCCTGGCTGGCCTCGGCGCAGCTGGCCTTCTACATGAACGGCTCGCGCGGCTCGATGGAGCTCGCCGCGGGCAGCGTGTTCGGCACGGGCCTCGGTGACGCCGCGGCCGACGACGCCTACGAGAACATCATCACGGACGTCGCCTTTCGCGGCTTCCGCGAGAAGCACGGCTCCGAGGCTCGGCCGCACGCGCTGCGCATTCGCATCGAGGACACCGGCGGCGCGCGCGACCACGTGAGGCTGCTGCGCAAGCTGTGGTCGATCGCCGAGCAGGAGCCGTCGGTGGCCGCAGTGGTGTTCGAGGTCCGCTCGGCGCCGGCCGAGTCGCTGGCGCGAGTGCAGGAGCTGCGCGACGCCATCATGTACCTGCGCTTGATGGGCAAGAAGGTGCTGTGCCACCTCGAGGACGCCGACGGCTCCTCGCTCTACTTCTGCTCGCTCGCCAACAAGATCTACCTCAACCCGGCGGGCGGCATTCGCTTCGCGGGGCTACGCACGCGGTACTTCTATTACAAGGGACTGATGGACAAGCTCGGCATCCGCGCCGACTTCGTCCGCATCGGTGCGCACAAGAGCGCGCCCGAGGCCTTCACGCGCGAGGGGTCGAGCGACGTCGCCCGCGCCGAC
The DNA here is from genome assembly GCA_035539475.1 of Polyangiaceae bacterium. Taxonomy (GTDB): domain Bacteria; phylum Myxococcota_A; class Polyangia; order Polyangiales; family Polyangiaceae; genus PMG-095. Next base: position 8,180 of record DATLIL010000238.1, on the reverse strand, counting down.
AAGATCGACCTCCTGCAGCAGTACGAGAAGTACTTCACGCTGGGCGTCGCCGCTGGCCGTCGCATCGATCCGCTCGAGCTGCGCAAGCGCATCGCCACGGGGCCGTTCGTGGCCAAGGAGGCCAAGGACGCGGGCCTGGTCGACGGTTTTGCCTTCGACGACGAGATCGAGCAGAAGACCTCGGAGCTCGTCGGCTGGGACCTGCCGCTGATCGACGACGAGCGCGCACCGCGCAAGACGGGCGTGTTCGGTCCGACGCCGGGCATCGCGCTGATCTACGTCGACGGCGACATGGTCGACGGTCGTAGCCAGGCCTTCCCCATCATCGGCATGCGCCTGGCCGGCTCGTACACCATCGCCGATGCGATCAAGGACGCGCGCGAGGATCCGCGCATCAAGGCGGTGGTGCTGCGCATCGAGACGGGCGGCGGCTCGGCCATGGCCGCCGACGTGATCTGGCGTCAGGTGCAGCTCACCACACGCATCAAGCCGGTGATCGTCAGCATGGGCAGCGCGGCTGCCAGCGGCGGTTATTACATCGCAGCGCCGGCGACGAAGATCTACGCCAACCCGCTCAGCATCACGGGCAGCATCGGTATCTTCTACGGCAAGGCCGACGTGGCCGAGCTGCTGCGCAAGATCGGCGTCAGCGTGGAGGTCTACAAGACGGCCCCGCGCGCGGATGGTGAGTCGATCTTCCGCCCGTTCAGCGACGAGGAGCGCAAGGAGCTCGAGCACAAGGTCGGTCAGTTCTACGACATGTTCCTCGACCGGGTCGCGACCGGCCGTAAGCTGACCAAGGAGCAGGTGGACACCGTGGCCCAGGGCCGTGTCTGGACCGGGGAGCAGGCCAAGAGCCGGCGTCTGGTCGACGAGCTCGGCGGATTGCGCCAGGCGCTGGCCGAGGCGCGTCGCCTGGCGGGCTTGCCCGAGTACGCGCCCATCCAGGAGCTGCCCGTGATCGAGAGCAGCATCGTCGGACGCCTGCTCGGCTTCGAAGGCGTGAAGGCCGGAGAGCTGCCGCCGCTGCCGGGCGAGCTCTACGAGATGGCCAAGGCGCTGGCGCCGTTCGCGGTGCATCCCTCCGACAAGCCTCTGGCGCGCATGGAGTTCGTGCCGGTGGCACCTTGAGCGGCGCAGCGCTGCTGGAGCTCGAGGCAGCGCGCATCGCCTGGCGGGGCGGCGGTATTGCACCGGCCCTCTCGCTCCGTGGCGACGGGCCGAAGCTCGCGCTGGTCGGTGCGTTCAGCGGGCTCTTTGCCTTGCTCTCGGCCGAGGCGACGCTGGCGACGGGTGTGGCCCGCGTGCGGGGTGAAGACGCCGCCAGCGCCGTACGGCGAGGTCGGGTCGGCCTGGCGCTGCGCGATCCCGTGTTGCCGCTCACCTGGACGGCCGAGCGCTACCTCGGCGAGAGCGCGGAGCTCGGTGGGCTCGGATCGCGCGAGGCGCGTCACACGGCTCAGGAGCTGCTCCAGCGTTTCGAGCTCGGCGGTCGAGCCCGTTACGAGCTCAAGGATCTGCCTCTGATCGAGCGCCGCGCGCTGGTTCTCGCTGCAGCCACCATCGGTGCTCCGGGCGTGCTCGTCGCCGAGGCGCCGCTCGCGCGTCTCGATGCGGCGGCGCAACGCTACGTCATGGGCGTGCTGGCGCGAGCCGCGCAGGGCCGCGAGCTCATCGTGAGCGTTCCCATGCTCCCGGCGAGCGGCCCCGAGCGCGGCCTCGTCGACTCTGCCGATCAGGTGCTGTGGGAGCATCCCGGCAGCGCGCAGCCACGCGAGAGTGGTGCCGGGCCGCGCCGCGTCTTCTTCTCGGTTCTGGCGCGCTCGGAGGAGCTCTGCGCCGCGCTCCGCGAGCACGGCATCGCGTTCGAGTCGTTGCCGGTCGATCCGTTGCTCCTAGCGCTCTCCAGCGACGGACCTCATGGCGTCGGTCGTCTCGTCGTGGAGCTTCCGGAATCGATGAGCACGGCACGCTTGCTCGAGCTGGCGAACGCCGCCAGTGCGCCAGTGGTCGAGCTCGCTCCTGTTTAGCCATGCGTTGCTGGCGATTCGTCGCGCTGTTGTCAGGGCTCATTGGTTGTGGCGCGAGCCCGCCTCCGGCGCCGAGCCGCAGCAGTGTCCACGTGCCAGCGGCCTCCGAGGAGGTCAGTGACAGCCTGTGCGATCGGCGCGCACGCGCGAGCGAGCTCGCCAGCGAGGGCGACCGCGCGCTCGACACCGACGTCGACGCCGCCGTTCGTCACTACGAAGAGGCCGTCGAGCTCGACCCGGACAACGACCGCTTGCTGTGGAAGCTCGCGCTGGCGCACGAGAAGAAGGAGGACTGGCCGCGCGTGGCGCAGGTGATGAGCCGCGCCGTGGAAGTCGCTCCCGCCTTCGCGAGCTACTGGCACAAGCTCGGGTTTGCCGAGGTGAAGCAAGGGGCCTACGCGCAAGCCGAGAACCCGCTGCGGCGCTGCATCGAGAAGGACCCGAACTTTTTTGAATGCCACGCCCTGCTCGCGCGAGTGCAAGAGTGGACGGAGCGCGAGCAGGCTGCGCTCCAGAGCTACACGAAGGCGATCGAGCTCGGGCCCGGCGACGGAGATTCGTACCTGCGGCTAGCGTCGCTCTACTTCAGCTTGAAGCTCCTGCCTCAGGCTCGGGCGGTGCTGCAGGAGGGCGTCAGCCGGGTTCCGTCGGGTTCCGACAATGACGTCACGCTCTTTCGCATGTACGCGGACCTCGCTGCCGTCGCGGAGGCCGAAGCTGACCCGACCGCGAGATTGGCAGCGCTCGAGAAGGCCGTCGCTCACGCCGGCGACACGAATCCAGAAGGCCTGTTCTTGCTGGGACGTGCTCACGCGCTGATGGACCCACCGCGGAAGCAAGAAGCCGTGTCGCTGCTCACTCAGTTCGTGAAGCGCGTTTGTCGCGGTGCGGGCGCCATCAAGTTCAAGCGGCAGTGCGAGGAGACGAGCTCGCTCCTGCAGAGGCTGGGCCAATGATCGGCCGCGCAGCAGGTCTGGCGCTTGCCGTGGTGATCAGCGTGTGTGCTTGCGCAGGAATGGGCGCGAAGCGCAGCCCAGGCGCGGCAGCGGCGCCGTCCGCATCCTCCCAGGCAGCGCGCGAAGACGCGCTCTGCCTTCTTCCAGACCAGTACGTGCCCCGTCCTGCGCAAGGGGGCGCGAGAGTGGCGCTGCCACCGGTCCCGACCCTACCCGAACGAGCAATCCGCTCCGGTGACGACTTCACCGTGTGGGGCGCGAGCTACTATTTCAGGAGCGAGGCGCATCGCGCCGAGGTGGACCGCGCTCCGATCAGCGTGATCGGGACCATCACCAAAACCAATCTTCCTTCGGCTCCCCGCTGCGCCGTGCACCAGACGGGCAAGGCCGATCCGCCGAACTGCAAGGCACCCGTGCCGACGTTCTGGCTCGGCGACACGAAGGACGCCGCCGAAGGCGACACGATCAGGGTCATGGGTTGGGCCTCGAACTACGCCCAGATCCACGACGCGATGCTCCAGTACGACGGCAGCAAGGAGCCAGAGCCCTACCTCGACAGCTTCTGGGGCGTGGAGCTGCCGAACCCCCTTCCGGCCGCCGGCGCCCGGGTCAGGGTCACCGGCAAGTACGGGAAGGAGTTCACGATGGCGAGCTCCGGTGCCGAGGAGGATCCGGTCATGGGCATCATGACGGCGACCAAGATCGAGGTGCTCGAACCAGCACCCGAGCTCGCCACGCTGCCGGGCCTGAAGCGCAAAGCACGGTAGGCCGTGATGCGCTGTCCCAGCAGCCGAACCAGCCACTGACAGCTTTCGCGATCGAGAGGCGAAGGGATACGGCTAGTTAGCCCCTCTCGAAAGTCCTGTGCTCGCTCGGGTTCGGCGTCCAGCCGCAGATCCGGGACTGTTTTCAGTTCGCGAGACATTGAAGCTTCCAGGTTGTGCCGGAAATCAGGAGCTGTGCGAACTCCGCATAGTCACAAATTTAGTTCATCGAAATGACTATGTCGCTGCGACGATGGCTGCTTCAAAGTATTGATTCGTGCGAAACCGTGCTGCAAACAAGGACTCTGTATCGTCTAACCGACTGGACCCCTAGTGCCTTGGACACTCATCAGTCATGCGGGAAGCAGACCTCGCGCTTCAGTGGGACGCGCAACAAATCTGGGAAGCACTGACGCAGGGCGAGTGGGCCCTGCTCAGGCACTTCGATCGAGACGGCCGCCGCTATCTTTGCGTGCGACCGTCGCTGCCGGGGCAAACGCCGTCAGCGCTGCGACAAGGTGAACGCCGTGTCGCGAGCCTTGCGCAGCAAGGCCTGTCTTCCAAGCAGATCGCCTATGAGCTCGGCGTGAGTCCTGCGGCTGTCTCTCGTCAGCTCGGCTGCGCGCTGCGCAAGCTCGGTCTGCGCAACGCCAGCGAGCTGTCTCGTTCGAGCGTCGAGTGGCAAGAGGAAGGGCCGCCATCTGGCGTCTTTCCGCGGCGCAGCCATCGCATCCTGCCGCCGCCCGGTCTCGAGGTTTCTCCCTCCACTGACCCGGCTGAAGACGCAGTGCTGGCCTTTCCGCTCCTGCGCCGCACCGCGTTAGACGTGCTCTCGCCGGTGGAGCAAGAAGTGGTCGGGCTGCTCGTCGCGGGTCACTCGGTCCCGGAGGTCGCTCGCGCCCGTCAGCGCTCCCGTCACACGATCGACAATCAGGTGCGGACTATTTACGCCAAGCTCGGCATCGGTTCGCGCCAGGAGCTCGTCAGGGCGGCGCTCGGCTCGGACGAGCCTGTGCTGCCGAAATAGTGACTATGTGAGCGGCGGAGGCGTTCTGGTCTGATCCAGAGCGTGGATCCCTGGCCTTCTCCTGCTCGGCTCTGGTGGGAGCTCGTCACCGACGAGTGGATCGTCGTCCGTCGCGCCGAGACGGTTTTCGTCGCTGCAGCCGGCGAGGCTACTCGATGTTGTATTCTTCCAGCTTGGAATACAGGGTGCGCCGGCCGATGCCGAGCAGGCGCGCCGCCAGCGTGCGATTGCCCTTGGCGCGTTCGAGCGCCTTGAGTAGCGCGCGCTTTTCGGCTTCGCGCAGCTGCTCCTCCAGGGGGTGCAGCACGCTCGACTGGCTGCCAGCCGTCGAGAGCGACTTCTCACGGCCCGGTGCTTCGGTCGAGAACGAGACCTTCTGCGTGAGCGCGTCGCGCACGTCCGTCTCGGTCAACCTGTCGCCGGTGGCCAGGACGACCAGTCGCTCGATCAGATTCTGGAGCTGCCGCACGTTGCCCGGCCAGCGGTTCTTGCGCAGCTCCGCGAGCGCCCCTTCCGTCAAGGTGAGCTCCGGCTTGCCGTGCGTCGCGCCGAGCTCGCCGCAGAAGTGCCGGGCCAGGAGGTCGACGTCCTCGCGCCGCGCGCGCAGTGGCGGTACCCAGAGCGTGACGACGTTGAGGCGATAGAAGAGATCTTCGCGAAAAGTTCCCTCGCGCATCATGTCTTCCAGGTCGCGGTGAGTGGCGGCCATGAAGCGCACGTCGGCCGTGAGCGCCTCGTTGCCGCCCACACGCTCGAACTGTCTGTCTTGCAGCAGGCGCAAGAGCTTGACCTGAGTGGCGCCGTCGACGTCGCCGATCTCGTCGAGGAACAGCGTTCCGCGCGCGGCGAGCTCCACCCGGCCGAGCCTGCGCGACGTGGCGCCGGTGAAGGCTCCCCTCTCGTGCCCGAACAGCTCGCTCTCGAGCAGGCCGGAGGGGAGCGCCGCCGAATGCACCTTGAGGAAGGGGCCGGCGCTGCGACGGCTCAAGCCGTGCAGCGAACGTGCTACCAGATCTTTGCCCGTGCCGGTCTCGCCACGGATCAGCACGGTGGCGTCCGTGGTGGCGGCCCGCACCACGAGCTCGCGCAAGCGCTGCATCGAGGCTGACGAGCCCAGGAGCTCGCTGGCCGGCGTGATCGACGACGGCGGCTCGGCGTCCTCGGGGAAGGCTCGGGAGCGTGCCCTCTCGACCACGAACGAAAGCTCCTCGCGCATCAGCGGCGCCCGCAAGAAATCCGCAGCGCCAGCCGCGACTGCGCGTGCGCCCGCGTCGTTGTCCGGAACGACCGCGATCAGTGGCAGCTCGGGCCAGCGCTCGCCAATCTGCGCGATGAGCTCGGGCTCGACCACCTGCGCGGCGATGACCAGCTCGAACGAGCTCGCTTCCAGCGCCTGCCAGACTGCGTCGACGCCGACGACCGTGCAGCCCAGCCCGAGTGCTTCGGCCGACGCGACGATCTCCTTCTCGGGCCCAGCCCCGACCACGAGGGCCTGGCGTCGTCGTCGGTTACCCACTGGCGACTGGACCATACGAACTACACGGTAGCCCAACTGTTCGCGCGCTCGCCGGTGAATTTCGCGTGTGCCGAGGTCGGCACAGCCTCGCGTGCCGAGGTCAGCACAGGCCGTGCTGGCGGCAGCACTGCGGCCAGCAAATCACCGTGAAATAGCTGCCTCGGACGCTTGGCACGGCGGCTGCACTAGCGCTGGGCACGGTTCGCGTTGGAACCGCCCCTGAAGGAGTTCGAGAGATGAATCGCGCATTCGGTTTCGTTGCCAAGGCTTGTGGGTTGTTCGTTTCGGCGCTCGCTGTCGGTTGTTCTGCGACCACGTCCGCCGCGCCGCGCGTCGCGGCTCACGACGTCGCCACCGAGTGCGCCGGCCGCAAGGTGACGAGCGACGCCGAGCTCGCAGCGCTGGCCGGCTGCAGCGAAGTCCAGGGCGAGCTGCAGGTCAGCAACGTGACCTCGCTCGAGCCCCTGGCGGGCCTGCGGCGGATCGAGGGCGACCTGGTGGTGAGCGACACCACCGAGCTCGACGACCTGGCCGGCCTCGAGCAGCTCGAGAGCTGCAAGAACCTGATCATCGCGCGTAACGCCGATCTCGACGACGTGTCGGCGCTGGCTCGGCTCGGCAGCGTGGATTCGCTGAACGTGAGCCGGAACCCCGAGCTCGCGAACCTGCAGGGCCTGAGCGGCCTGCGCCGCGTGAATACCCTGGTGCTCGAGCACAACGGCCTCTACACCACAGACGGGCTCGAAGGCGTCGCCGAGGTCGGTCGCATGTGGATCGCGCACAACCCCAAGCTGATCAGCATCGCCGCCCTGAACCACGCTAGCTACGTCGGCGAGGTCGTGATCAAGAACAATCCTCGCCTGAGCGCCTACTACGGCGTGCTGCGCGGCCTGGCGCGCATGCCGGAGCGCGCGGTGGTCGAAGGCAACCGCGGCATCACTTCACGAGAGACGGCGTTGCTCTGGCAGCGCAGCCCGCGAACGGTCGCCGTTCGCACCAACCCCTGATTAGCAGAGCCGCGGGCGATCTGAGCTTCCACGATGATCGTAGGGCAAAGCGGAGTTGAATCTGACTCGCCCGGGCTCCTCGCCTCAAACTAACAAGGCACCGTTCCCGCTGTCCGTAGCCAAGAGTTAACCAAACTTGGTGGGGTGATGTGCGAATGGTGGCGTCACTGGAGCACGGACGGTGTGCGATATGGACATCAATTAGATTGAGCATGTCCCGAAACGGCCTTACCCAGCGTGAAGTCACCGAACATTTCTCGACGCGCCACCCACGGAGTCTGCATGCCGTCAGTCGCCGTTACGACACGGGCGGATACGTCGTCGATCAGCTCGGAGGCTTGCAGTAAGCCGTCGCCGTTGCGATCGGTGTCGGGCGCCCGCAGGGCCTGGAGGAGCGCGCCCGTGAAGTAGCCCTGGGACGTGCTCTCGCCGCCGACGAGCTTCGTGGTGGTCATGTCGAGCACCAATCCGCGGGTGTTGCCGGCTTCGTAGCTGAACTGACGACCCTTGGCGGCCGCGAAAACGAGGGCACCGGCGCGCTGATCGCGGACCAGGGCGGAGGCGAGGCTTCCGTTCGGCGCCAGGAGCTCCTGGCTCACGACGCCGCTGTGGCAGGCGTCGAGCAGTACGAGCACGCGGCCCTTCGCGCGTGCGAGCGCCTGACCGAGCTCGCTCCAGCCGACGCCGTTGGCCAGCAAGCCCTTCGAGTCCATGTCGGCGCTCGAGGTGAGGAAGACCATTTCACCTTCGGCGCTGCGTCTGACGCCGTGCCCGGCGAGGAAGACCACGGCGAGGTCGTGGGGTCGCATCTGCGCGAGCTCGGCCAGGGCCGCGCGCACGGACTCCACGGTGACCTCGCTGTCGAGGAGCAGCTTCGAGT
>DATLIL010000237.1:0-3104 GCA_035539475.1 Polyangiaceae bacterium | reverse complement strand
GCTCTTGCCTCCGGCGCTGCCGCCGCTTCCCCTGCCACCCGAGCCCGAGCCCGAACCGCCAGACGTGGCCGAGCCCGACCCGGCGGGCCCCCCATTCGAGTCGGACGAGCCGCAGTGCAGGTTCGGCAGCGCCGTCAGGGCGCAGACCAACGTGAGACCTCGCGAGGCACGGACACACTCGAAGCAGCGCTGAAAGGACATGGTTTCGCTCCCGCCGGCCGCGCCGGCTGTATTCTATAAGCCAACTGTGGAGGTGTTCGTTGGCTCATTTAGTAAACGGATAGTGTCACTATTCAGCCAAAACACTGCATAATTGTCGTGCCGACACAGTACTAATCGTGTACTCTTGTAAACACTTGCGCCCCCATGGTCGCCAGAACCAGAGCAGCGAAAACGGAAAGCGAGGAGCCGGAGCCCAGCGTCTTCGACTACCTCGACTACCGGGCGTTTCTGAACGACTACTACCTGCACAAGAAGAGCCGCGGCCTTTCGTACCGCTCGATCAGCAAGCGCGTCGGACTGAAGTCGACGAACTATTTCAAGCTGGTCATGGAGGGAAAGCGCAACCTGAGCGACGAGATGGCGCGCCAGTTCGCTGCGGCTTTGATCGACGGGGATCCAGGTCGCGACTTCTTCGTCGAGCTGGTGCGCTTCGCTCAATCCAGAACGCCCGCGCAGAAGGACGGCGCTTACAAGAAGCTCAGCGGGTTCCGCCAGTACCGCGCCGCGCGGCCGCTCGAGCTAGCCCACGCCGAGTACCACTCCAGCTGGTATTGCCCGGTGATTCGCGAGCTGGTGAGCAGCCCATGGTTTCGCGAGGATCCGGCCTGGCTCGGGAAAATGCTCCGCCCGCAAGTCGCTGCCCATGAGGTTGCCCGCGCCATCGCCGTGCTGCTCGAAACCGGCTTGCTGGTACGCAACAAGAGTGGTCGGCTGAAGCAAGCCGAGCCGCTGGTGACCACCGGCGCAGAAGCGCGCTTTCTTCATATCGCGAACTATCACCGCATGATGATGCAGATGGCGACCGAGGCCTTGCTCAACGTGCCCCAGGCCGAACGCGACATCTCGGCGCTGACCCTGTGCGTTCGTGCGGAAGGTCTGGCCCGCGTCAAGCACCGCCTGCAAGCATTTCGGCGAGAGCTCCTGGAACTGTCGGCGCAAGAACAGCGCGGGGACACCGTGCTGCAGATCAACTTCCAGGTGTTTCCGCTCACGCGGGCCGTCAGCAAGGAGCCGAAGACATGACGCGCGTCGCACTAGCCCTGCTTGCTGTGCTGCTCGTGTCGTGCTCGGGCACGGAGACGGGCAACCCGCCGGATGCCAAGCTTCGCGTTGGCCTGCACTCCAGTAGCGCAGACGAAGTCGGGCTACGCACGAACGCTCCCCTCGACGTCACGCAGGCGAACCTCGGCTTCCACGTGCTCGAGCTCGTCAGCTGTGAGCAGGAGGGCGTGCCGGTCGTCTCGGAGCCCCGCCTGCTCGACTTGTTCGAGTCCGACTCCTGGTCGCTGCCGCCCGGTCGATACTGCAGTCTGCACCTCGATTTGTCGCCAGTCGGACCTGAACAGGGTGCCGCGCGCGTGGAATTCGTCGATCAAGCTGGTCAGCGCTTCTTGTACTTGCGCGACATGCCGCTCGACTTGACGCTGGATTTCGTGCAGGCGCACCCAGTGGCCGCTGGCGACGTGCTGACGCTTTCACTCGACGTCGGGCTGCTGCTTGCTGGCAAAGACTTGCCTCCCGGCCCTCCCAGCAGCGACACCACCGTGCTGAGCTCGGTCAGTAACCCAAACCAGTTCGGCCCCATCGACGTCGCCCTGCCCTCGAGCCTGAACGTCTACAGCGGCGCGAATGGTGAAGGCCAGCTGACGGCGCCGCCGTGACCACAGCCACCCGTCCCAGGCCTGACGCAGGCTCACGCGCGCGCGACGCGACCGCTGTTTCCGTCGACCGTGACCAGCTCGCCGTCGCGCAGTGAGCTGGTGCCGGAGATGGTGGCCACGACGGCGGGGATACCGTGCTCGCGAGCGATGATCGCCGGATGGCTGAGAATGCTGCCACCATCGGCGACCAGCGCGCCGACCTTGCTGAACGCGACGGTCCAGCTCGAGTGTGTCGACGGGCAGACCAGCACCTCACCGGGCCTGAGCTTGGAGAGCTCGGCTTCGGTGCGGATGACGCGGACCGGCCCGGTGTAGCGTCCGGGCGACACGGGGACGCCCAGGAGGGCACCGTCGCTACTGTGCTGGGCGGTCGGAGCTGCGAGCTCGGTGTTCATGGCCCAGAGCCCCGCTGCCATCAGCCGCCGGCACGCCGGGGGCAAGCCGCGCAGGCTGGGCGGTGGAACGGGAGCTGGTCCGTGCAGCGGCGGTCCGGGGTGAGCGCGCACCCAGGCTTCTTCCGCCCTGCGCCGCAGCACGCGGTCCATCGCGCTCTCGCCGCTGAGCGTGCCGGCGAGCGCCGCCGCCATCTCGGCGCGCTCGAGGTACCCGATGTCGCTCGCGTGCCGGAGCACGCCGCGCGTGACGAGCCGGCGCCCCACTTCCAGTGACGCCCGGCGGATCAATCCGCAGGGCAAACCCTCCGTGTAGACGACGTTGTCGTCGCGATTGCCGTAGACCTGCTCGGCGTACGCCAGCGCGGCCTCGAAGCGCTGGCGATCAGGGCCCGACAGAGCCGCGCGCGCCTGCTCGAGCGCCTCACGCCGCTCGGCTCGCTCGGCTCCGGCGCTCGACTGCTTCTCCGTTCGCGCCGCCTGGAGCAGCGAGAGCACGAGCTCCTCGCGCTCCGACAGCATGGGTGTCCCGGGGTCCACGTCGACCGTGCGCAGGCCCCAGTGCGCGAGCCACGTCCGCATCCGTTCCCCCGCGGCAGAGGCGAGGACCGCTACGAGACCCCGGTCGATCACGTCGGCGTCGAGATCGCGGGCGATGTCCTCGAGCTCGCGAGTCGCGGCGACGGTGGCGCCGGAGCGGCCCGTCAAGAGCTCGAGCGTCTTCGCGAAGTCCCATCCCAGGAGCTCCTCGGTGCACACCTTGAGCTCGTAGACGCCGACGATGTGGGGCATCGTCAGCTGAAAGTGGAGCGTCAGGTGGCTCACGAGC
>DATLIL010000236.1:0-2164 GCA_035539475.1 Polyangiaceae bacterium | reverse complement strand
CTCAGGGACCCACGCGATAGAACGTCGCGCCGCCAATTTCGAGCGCGGTCGGCGCGTTCTTGAAGTTGCGCCCGAGCGCCTCGACGGCCTCGACGTCGACGTAGAGACCCGGGCCCCAGCCGCGCTCGTCGTCTTCGTCGGCGCGGCGCGTGGCGACCTCGGCAGCGAGAGCGCGACGCAGTGGCTCGCTCGGGCGCGAGACCTGCGCCCAGGTCACGCCGCCGTCGAGCTCACCGATGTCCGGCAGCGCCTCGGCGTCGTCGTCGCGCCAGCGGCTGCCGTGCGCCACGATCGCCGCACACTCGAAGCTTCGACCCGTGAGCAACGCGCGCGCCGCCTTGGCCCAGGCCAGCGGGTCCTCGCTCTGCTCACCGTCGGCGAACTCGACGTAGAGCGCGTGCCCGAGATCGAGCGCGGTGGCGGCACTGGCAACGGGGAGGTTGGCGACGAAATCGAGCACCGAGCTGCGAAACTCGCTGAAGCGCTCGACGAACGCGTCGCGCTCGAGGGCGTACTCTTCGTTTTCGATGCCGTAGTGCGCGATCAGGATGCCAAAAGCGTTTTCGTCGACCAGGGTCATTCGGCGCTGTGGCGTTCTAGCTCAAGTGGCGGCTGGTGCACACGCCGGCGCATCGCGTTGATCGCGCTGTAGATCGGCTTACGCGACACGAGCCAGCTCTGAAACCTGCGCTTGCCCGGGAAATTCACCAGCATCAGGCCCGCGGCAATGGTGAGCAGGCCCTGGCCGGGCAGCACCAGCATCAGGATGCCGAGCACGATGAGGACGATACCGAGCAGATTCTTCAGCACCACGAGCGCCGGCCGCCAGGGCGACCCCGGCGGCGCGAACGGCAGGCTCAGCCGCTCTCGGTCCGCATAGTGGTCGGCGGGGATGCGGCAGAAAAACCAGGGCACCGCCACAGCAGTGCCCACGAACATGACGACGGAAAAGACGACGAGCACGGTCACGACCGTCGGACTGAGCAACTCGTGCGCCACGCCCAAGTCTAGCGCCACCACTCGTGGCTGGCATAGGCTGGGTGCGTGCACCGCCTGGCTCATTTCACGCTCACCCTCCTCGTCAGCTGCGCGATCTTCGCTTGCAAGAAGGGCTCCGACCTGACGCTATCCGACACCGAAGGCCGACGCTTTCAGGCCAAGTGTGGCGGCGAGGGCAGCTGCGAGCTCACGCAAACGGCGGGACCGGACGGAGGCGCCGTCAGCCTGGCCGCGCGCGGCCGCCTGATCGCGGCGTGCCCGGCGAGCGACGGCGGCAGCGTGGCAGCGGGCGACTGTCGCCCGCTCGTCTGTAGCAGCGACGACGGTTGTCCACCCGCCCAGGGGCTGGATCACGGCACCTGCATCAACAGCCTGTGCGTGGAGCCCTCGCACGAGCTCAACACCGACGATTCCGTGATGCTCTGTCTCGCGGGCACCGGCCTCGGCCGCAGCGCTCCGGCCCAGGTGGAACGCTTCGCCCTCGGGCTCAACTGTGGCAGCCCCTGCCGCGTGCCGCGCACCTGCCGACAACCATAAAGATCGGCCCGCGGACCTTGAGCACTGGGGAACCCTCCGCTAGGCTCCGCGCCCAATGACCCAGTCCTCGCTCTCGGCCAGCGCCGTGCTCGCCTCCTTCGCGGAGCAACTTTGCGCCGGCCGGCGCGTACTCTTGCTGGGCAGCTCGCTGTCCTCGCTGCCGGAGCTCTTGCTCCAGCGCGGTGCCCGCCTCGTTCACGTCGTCGACCCCGACGGCCCGCGTGCAGCGCAAGCCGCGGCCAGCGCGTCCACCAACAAGGTCTCGTTCGCTCCCTGGAACGACGGCGACGTGGCGCTGCGCGAGGCGGCCTTCGATCTCGCTGTCATCGAGAACCTGGGCGCGCTCGAGCCGACGCGAGCGCTGCGCGAAGTCCGGCGAGTGCTCGGCCAGCGCGGCGTCGTGGTGGTGGCCAGCCCCAACCGCGACGCCGCTCGACCACTGCTGGCGCCGGCGCTGCCGAGCCGCACCGAGCTCGACTACTACGCCCTCTACGACGCCGTTGCGGCCGAGTTCCAGTTCGTCAGCATGCACGGCCAGGCGCCGTTCGTGGGCTACGCCATCGCGGAGTTCTCGCCCGAAGGCGAGATCGAGCCGGTGATCGACTCGGGTTTCCTGCCGCGCGGCAGC
>DATLIL010000235.1:0-3455 GCA_035539475.1 Polyangiaceae bacterium | reverse complement strand
GACCGTGTCGAGCACGTTCAGGATCTGCTGGGCATTCTGCTGGATCTGCTGCAGCTGCTGACACTGCGCGGTGGTCAAGTTGGCGCACACGCAAGCCTGCAGGTTGGCAGGGCTCGAGAAGCACTGCTCGACGTAGGCCAGTGCGTCGTCCACCGTGTCGCACGCTTCCTTGAACGGCGTCAAAAGCTGCTTCCCGTAGTTGTCCTGGCGCACGGCGCGCTCCATGTTCTCGTAGCTGCAGACGATGTGCTCGAGGCTGCAGTTGGTGACATCGTGCGCGAGCTCGGTACATCCAGCTCTTTCGTCGTCGAATACGCCGCAGATGCCCGAGCAAACTCCGAGACAGGGCGTGAAGGGTCCGGGACAGAAAACGGCCTCACAGGCGTTTTCGCAAGTCGACGCCCCGCCCTCGCCACAGATCTCGTCGCAAGGGAGGACGAGCCAGTCATCGCACTCGCTGTGACAGGCGTCCCCGAGACACTCCGCGACCTCGTCCTTCACGCACTTCCCATGTTCAGCCTCACACTTGAGCTGGCGACCCGCCACGGCATACTCGAGGAGCTCGAGGTCCAGACAATTCTCGTACGCCGGATCGCGAACCTGAGCGCAGAAGTCCTCGTAGCGTTCGCGGATGTTGACGCCGTCGTCGTCCGTGCCGCTCGGCACGATCACGTCGGCGAACTCGTCGACGACCATGCCGCCGTCGGTCAGGTACTCGAGCATACGGAGCACGTTCTGGCCGATGTGGAAGTGGTCGTTGTTGGCCTCGAACGAGTTGTCGGAACCGCCGCGGAAGGAGTCGCGCAGATCGCTGAGGTACTCGGTGACGTCCGGCGAGCCGTGTTCGGAGAGCTCACCGCGGAACAGCCCGTTGGGGTTCCCCTCGTCCTCGAATGGGAGGTCGGCGACGACGGTGCAGGCGTCGCGGATGGCAGGCGGATTGGCGACATTCGCCTCGAAGCAATCGACGTTCGTGATGTTCTGCAGCGTGCACTCGGACAGGTGCAGCCAGTTGCGGCGAGCCGCCTGGGCCTTGAGGCGATACACATCCAGGCGATCGTTCATCGTGCCGAGGTAGCGCCAGGCCTTGCGCAGCGCTTCGATCTCGGTGGGCCCCTGATCGCCGCCGATCGGGTCGTAGCAGTTGACGACTCCGCCGGTCACGAGGTCGAACGGATCGACCGCGGGCACCAGCTCTGCAAGGTCGTGCTTGAGCTGATCGGGGAAGTCGACGACGTCGAGGAACGTGTTTGCGAAATCGCCCAGCTGATAGTCCTCCGCCAGGTCGAAGAACGGACCGAGCCGGGACCAGCCGACGACCGAGTCTGCCAGCCGCTCCTGCGCGTTGAAGAACGTGCTGACCGGGCCGCCGTGCACCAGATCGACCCGCGCGAAGAAGTTGAAGAAATCTTCGGGCGAGGCGTCCGGGTCCGGCGCCAGCGGAAAAGACGAAACGGGAGCCGAGTAGAAGGCGTCCAGGAAGGCCTTTGGCGCCTGGAACTGCAGGCGTTGCCGCTGGGTGTCGCCCGGCAGGTTCACGAGCTCGTTCGGCAAGAGCTCGTCGACGAAACGCTCGATGGCGACGTGTTTGATCTCCTCCGTCAATGGACCATAGATGCCGTCACCCGCGCCGACGTCCCATGCGCCGTTGGCAAACTCGTTGATCCAGGTGTGCGCGAAGCCGTCGCCGATGCCGTGCGAGACATAGCCGATGACGAACGCCAGCACCTGCTCGCGTTCGGTGTCGCCGCCGGGGAAAGCATAATCGGTGGCCGCGAAGCGCAGCATCGCGGTCGCATAGTCGATCGAACGAAACTGGGCGAGGCTCGTACGTGAAGATAGCGGCGCGTGAGTTGCGAGCTCTTCCGGCTCTTCGCCGGTGAGCTCGCCGGCGATGTCGGCGAGCAGCTCCGACTGGTTGCCGTGCGCCCACAGCTGCCCGGAGATCGGGTCGAGGAAGCCGTCGGGACCCACGCTGCCCGCCCGGAAGAACTCGGGCTGGTTGAGCACGGCCCAGTAGGCCTCCCGCGCGGAAACATTGACCGTCAAGATCTGACCGTCGACGGCGAAACTCAATGTGTCCCCGTCCGTGCCTGGCTCGAACGTGATCACCTGCGCGAGCTGATCCAGGGTTTCGTTCGCGGATGCGACGTGGGTCTTCGGCTTGAAGGCCCAGGCATCATGAGCAAGCGTCAGCGCGAGAAGCGAACAAGCAGAGAAGCGACCAACCAGTTTCATGCCGCGCGCTCTGCAACACCCGGGCCGTTCGTCGTCCCCGCAAAATGCGCTGGAATCGTTATGGAGTCCTCTCGCGTACCGCCAAGAGTGGCGGACGAGTCGGCGCGCGGCCGCCACTCTTGGCGTGAGCCGCTCCGCTGCGATCCGGCGACGAACGCCTCACCGGAGTTCAGCGTCGAGTTCAGCCGACGGTCAGATCTCGAGGATGCGGCCGGAGGTTGCCGCTCTCGTTCACGCCTCCTCCACGAACGCGCGCGCTTGCCGGCGCCGTCGAAAGCGCAGCGGTCTCATTTCGAGCCTGCCCACGACACCAGGTGACGTCTTGTAAAATCACGCGGTCCTGGCATCGTCGTCGCATGCTGCCAGGCTCTACCCCTCGGTCCGTCTGCCCACTGCGTCACTCGCCAACGCCTTGTATTCAAAGCCGCCAGCCCACGCGAGCCGCAACCCGATTCGCGCTTCGTTGGTGCGCGCTCTTGGCCAGCATGCCCGCGCTGCTGGCGCTCGGCTGCAACAAGACCAACAACGTCGATCAGTCGAATACGACGGTCATCGGGCAGGTCTGCCAAGGTGGCGGCAACGGCGGCTGCTCGAGCGGCGCGTGCTCCAGCGGCATCTGCCGCGCCTTCTGTGAGGCGGGCCAATGTGCGACCAACGAGACTTGCGTGGTCGACGGTGACAACGAAGTGTGTATCCCCAACGACGAAATGGTGGCTGGCTCATGCGAGCCAGAGCAGGTGGAGTTCGCCGGAAGCGAGCAGCACCTCGTGATCTCGGCGTGCCGGGACACGCAAGCCCTCGACGCAGCCGTCGACGAGGGCACGGCCATCTTCAGCTGCGACACCGCGGACCTGTCACGCCCTGAGTTCGACGTCACGGCCGATTTCGGCCCCGACGTTGGGCGCATCGTCTTCAAGTTCAAGGACCTGGACCTGTCCACGCTCACGGTTCCCGCCGAGCTGGCCGAAGACAGCGACCTGCGCATCGAATGGGAGCTCAAGGATACCGATGACGTCTCGCAGTGTGACCAGCCAGCAGGGTCCTACTCGGTCGTCTTCGAGAGCGTGCCAGACGCCTCCGCTGGCGGGACGCTGTCCGGCACCCTGGACGCCGCGTTTTCCGCGAAGGCGTCACTTGCCACGCAGGACTGCCCTGCGACGCTGGTCCATGCAAGCTTTGCCGTCGACTGCATTCCCTGAGGGCCTTCTCGGTCGGGC
>DATLIL010000234.1:0-20329 GCA_035539475.1 Polyangiaceae bacterium | reverse complement strand
GGCGTGAGCTGCTTCGCCGGCGTCGGTGAGCGCACCCGCGAAGGCAACGACCTGTTCCTCGAAATGAAGGAATCGCTGCTCGAGACCGGCGAGCCGGTGCTCAGCAAGACGGCCCTCATCTACGGGCAGATGAACGAGCCGCCGGGCGCCCGCGCCCGCGTCGCGCTCTCGGCTCTGACCTGCGCGGAGTACTTCCGCGACGAGGAGGGGCAGGACGTGCTGCTCTTCGTCGACAACATCTTCCGTTTCACGCAGGCCGGCAGCGAGGTGTCCGCGCTCCTCGGCCGCATGCCGAGCGCCGTGGGTTACCAGCCGACCCTGGCCAACGAGATGGGTGCGCTGCAGGAGCGCATCACCTCCACGAAGAAGGGCAGCATCACCAGCGTGCAGGCCATCTACGTGCCGGCCGACGATCTCACCGACCCGGCGCCGGCCACCGCGTTCGCGCATCTGGACGCCACGACCGTGCTCTCACGCGCCATCTCCGAGCTCGGTATCTACCCGGCGGTGGATCCGCTGGACTCGACCAGCACCATGCTCTCGCCGCAGATCGTCGGCGACGAGCACTACGAGACGGCGCGCGCCGTGCAGCGCACGCTGCAGAAGTACAAGGATCTGCAGGACATCATCGCCATTCTCGGCATGGACGAGCTCAGCGAGGACGACAAGATGACCGTGGCCCGCGCCCGCCGCATCCAGCGCTTCCTGTCGCAGCCGTTCTTCGTGGCCCAGCAGTTCACCGGCCGCTCCGGCAAGTACGTGCCGCTCAAGGAGACGATCGCGGGCTTCAAGGAGATCCTCTCCGGCGCCCTCGACAGCCTGCCCGAGCAGGCCTTCTACATGGTCGGCAACATCGAAGAAGCCAAGCAGAACGCCGAGAAGATGAAGGCGGCTGCGTGACATGGCTCAAGGCGCAATCGATCTCGAAATCGTGACGCCGAACGGCGTCCAGCTCCACGAGAAGGTCGAAGAGCTGACGGCGCCGAGCGTCGACGGTGAGTTCGGCGTGTTGCCGCAGCACATCCCGCTGCTGGCCGCGTTGCAGACGGGTATCGTCAGCTACACCAAGGACGGGCAGACCCAGCGCGTCGCCGTCGGTCCGGGCTTCTTCGAGTTCGCCGACGATCGCGCCGTGCTCCTGACCGACAAGTTCATCGCCAAGGACGCGGTCGACCCGGTGAGGGTGCGGCTCGAGCTCAAGGAAGTGGACGAGGCGCTCGACAAGTACCAGGGCGACCCGACCAGCACCGAGTACGCTGACCTGGTGCAGCGCGAGCTCTGGGCTGCGGCTCAGCTCGAGCTCTACGGCGACCCGCCGCCGCCGCGCGTGCGCACGCTGGGCGAGCTCGGTTCCAACGTTGCCGAGGACTACGGCAACCTCGCGGACGAAGACGAAGCCGCGCACGGCGAGTCCGAAGAAGCCGAAACCAAGCACTGAGGCTCGAGCCTCAGTCGTCGTCGGTCAGCTTGCGCGTCGTTGGCTTGACCACGCGGAAGGGCCTGTTCAGGACCTGCTGGCCCTGGATCTCGGCCTTGATCGACCAGTCGCCGAACGGATCCCCGGGCCTGAGCTCGAGCGGGATGTCGAGCACGGTCTCGCCTGGTCTCGTCAGCGCGTCGCCGAACTCGACCAGGCTCTCGCTGGGCTTCGGCGCGACCGGGGCTTCGGCGTCAGCTGCGCCGGCGTCGCGCTTCTTCGGCTCCTGAGACGACTTGCGTGGCCGGGCGAGCTCCCAGTGCACCTTCAGCGGCGGCTCGGGCGCGGTCTTGAAGACGAGCCGGAGGCCGATCGTCTGCCTGGCCCGATCGGGCTCGAGCGGGATGTTCTGGAGCTCCTGCACTTCGCCGCCGAAGAACACGCCGAACTGCGCGCGCTGCAGGTCGTGGGGTTGGGGATCGACACGCTCGCAGCCGAGCGCGAGTCCGAGGGCGAAGAGCAGCTGCCAGCGCATCAACGACCCAGCTCGTGCGCCATCGCGGCAAAGGCGGCGACACCCAGAGTCTCGCCGCGTGACTCGAGGTTGATCCCGGCTCGCTCCGCAGCGCCTTCGATCTCGGCGCTGGAGTGGCCGAGCACGCGCTGCCAGGCGTTGCGAAGCTTCTTGCGTCGCTGGGAAAAGGCGGCCTTCACCAGCGCTCTGAAGGCGTCCGTCTCGGCCACGCGCTCGGCCTGCGGCGTGAACACCACGACCGCAGAATCGACGCGCGGCTGCGGATAGAAGGCGCCGCGCCGGATGACCAGCGCCCGCTCGACGCGGTAAGCCGCCTGCACGAAGACGCTGAGCGCGCCGTAGTCCTCACCGCCCGGGCTCGACGCCAGCCTGTCGGCGACCTCGAGCTGCACCAGGAAGACGACGCGATCGAGTGCTCCGCTCGCCTTGACCGCGTTCTCGATCAGCGGCCCGGTGATGTTGTAGGGCAGGTTGCCGCAGAGCACCCGCGGCGCGGGAAACGGCGCGAGGATCTTGGCGGGGTCCACGGCTTTGGCGTCGGCCTCGACGAGCTCGAGCCGCCCCTGTTCGACGGCGTCAGCGAACTCGACGCGCAGCACCGGAACGAGATCACGATCGCGTTCCACGGCAATGACGCGCGCCCCGCGCTGGAGCAGCGGTCCGGTCAGAGCGCCCAGGCCGGCGCCGAGCTCGAGCACCGTCGCGCCGTCGGGCGCACACAGCGCGGCCAGCTTGTCGGTGAGGTTGCGATCCTGCAGAAAGTTCTGACCGAAGCTCGACTTGGGGGCGAGGCCGTGCCGGGCCAGCAGGTCCTTGGTCGATTCCTGGCTCACGCCCCGCTCCGCGGCGTCTCGACCAGATGGCGACGCCGGATCTGCTCCACGTGGATGCCGAGGTGTTTGAGCGCTCGCTCGCCGCGCCGAAGAGCCACCAGCGCACGTTGATCGAGAGCCTCACGCACGAGCTCACCGAGCGGCGTGGTGCTCACGGGGATCCCCGCGCTCATGTCCTGGGCGATCCAGCGCAGCTCCGGGCGGCGGCGGAGGTGGCGCAACAGGCGCTCGAGGTTGGGGCGGGTCAGCGGATCGGGCGACGGCGACCACAAGTAGACCAGGCTCGGACGCAGTCGGCGCTCGTCCAGCTTGAGCAGCGCGCGGGCGATCTCGGTGTCGGTGCGCGGACGATCGGGCTCGAGTCGCGGTGGCGAGCCCAGCCCGAAGGAGGCCAGGTAGCGGCGCAAGATGCGCTCGCGTCGCGAGCCGGCGAAGGCGTCGGACTTGGCGTAGGGGCCGCGCGGGATCAGGCGCTCGGCGCGCCGCGCGATGCGATCGAGCTCGCTCGGCAGCACGCG
The DNA here is from genome assembly GCA_035539475.1 of Polyangiaceae bacterium. GTDB lineage: Bacteria > Myxococcota_A > Polyangia > Polyangiales > Polyangiaceae > PMG-095. The sequence goes on along the minus strand of DATLIL010000234.1, from coordinate 17,026 downwards.
TCCGGCCGCGCCCGGATCGAGCGGGCGCAGGTGCTCGAGCACGCGCGCGCCGACGTCGGTTTCGTCCAGCCCGCTGCGATCGGAGTCGATGCAGCCGGTGGTGCTCGACAGCGCGTCGAGCAGGGTCAGCGCGTGGCCTGGTTTGCGCGAGGGCTTGATCCAGGCGAGCACGCGTGCGCCCAGGATGCCGAGCCCGACCGAGTCGCCCCTGCCGAGGTGACGCAGCGCCACGGCCGCCACCTCGTCGATGGCTCGATCGAGCGGCGCCTCGCCGAGCTCACCGGCCCAGAGCTCCACCGAAGCGTCCAGCAGGAGCCAGACGACGTCGCGTTCTTCGCGCTCGTATTCGCGCACCATGAGCTGGCCGCGCTTGGCCGAGGCTTTCCAGGCGATGCGCCGGAAAGGGTCACCGGCCTGGTGCTCGCGCAGCTCGCGCAGCTGGTCGCCTTCGCCCATCAGCGGGCTGGGGCGGCCCTGGTCGGCCTGACGATGGCTTCGTCCGCCGCGAGCCGAACGCACCATCGTCTGGAAGGATCGAGGTAGGACCTCGACGCCATAAGGGTTGGCGAAGGTGAGCGGCACCTCGAACAGGCCCGGTCCGCCCTGAAGCTCCAGCGAGAGTCCGTGCACCGCGTGTCGCCCCACGCGCTTGGCACTGATCGTCACCGCCACCCGCATACGTCCACCGGCGGGAACTTCGCCGCTTTCAGGCGAGACCTCGATCGAGAGCTCCGGCGAGCAGACGGCTCTGAGGCCGGTGAACCGCGCGGCGCGGCCGTCGCGGTTGCGAATCTCTGCCTCGAGCTCGACCTGATCGCCGCGCCCCACGCGCTTCATGCGCCCCTCGCCGCGCCAGAGCATCTCGAAACCGGCCGCTCGGATGCCGGCCACGCTGGTCCGCGTCGCCAGCCTCGCCACTGCCAGACCAAGCATCACGGCCCCGGCCCAGCCCACGATCGCCGGCGAGCGCAGCAGCACGCCCAGCGCGACCGAGACCAGGCTCGCGATGGCGAGGTCGACCGTGGCTCGTGTGGGATGAGTCTGCACCGGGCGCGCAGCGTAGCATTGACACGGACTCTGGCGCCGGAAAAGCTCGGTAAGTCTTGCTGCGCGCAGTCCGCCGCCACGCTCTCCACGCGCTGCTCGCGCTCGTAACGTCGTCGCTCGCCGCCGCCCAGCCGGCACAGGCTCCCCCCGCGTCGCCCGAACAGCGACCGATGTCGACCTACGAGCAGAGGACGATCGATGAAATTCTGGCCCAGCGCGGCGGCGAGATCGATCCGGCGCCGGAAGGCAAACTGATCGAGCGCATCGACATCGTCCGGCTCGATGTCTTCGACGAGCACGACCCCATACCCGACTTCCTCAACGTCTTTCACACCACGACGCGAGAGCGCGTCGTCACACGCGAGCTCTTGTTCGCGGCGGGCCAGCACTACAGCGCCGAGCGCGCCGACGAGACCGCACGCAACCTACGCGAGCAACGCCAGGTCTCGCTGGTGCTGATCGTTCCGCTCCGCGGCAGCACCGACGACCGCGTGCGCGTTCTGGTCGTGACCCGGGACACCTGGAGCCTGCGTCTGAACTGGAGCCTCGCGCTCGGTGACCGGGGCCTGAGCTACCTGTTACTCAATCCCAGCGAGGAGAATCTGTTCGGCACGCACTCCACTCTGGGTGCGATCTTCTTGCTCTACCCCGAGACCTACTCGGTTGGTGCCGTGGCCTCGCAGCGCCGTATCGCCGGCTCGCACCTCGAGGGCTCCGTCGGCGGCACCGTGATCTTGAACCGCGACAGCGGCAAGACCGAGGGTTCTTCAGGCACCTTCTATTACGCGCAGCCGCTTTACGCGATCGACGTGGAGTGGGCCTGGGCTACCGGCATCATCTATCGCGACGAGATCTATCGCCTCTACGCCGGTGATGCCGTGCAGACGTTCGACGCCGACGTCACGGGCATCGACGATGAGATCCCCGTTCAATATCGTAGCGAGCGCACGGTGGGCCAGTACGAGCTCCTCCGCTCTTTCGGGCGTCAAGACAAGTTCGATCTCTCCGTCGGTGTCGAGGCCGACCGTCGTCACTATCACTGGAACCCTCCGCCGGGAACGTTGCCCGCCGCCCAGCTCGAGTTCCGCCGTGAGATGTTGCCGGTCAGCGATACGCGCGCGAGCCCGTTCGTGCAGCTGCGCTCGTACGGCACGCGCTTCATGACCACGCTCGACCTCGAGACCCTCGGGCTGCAGGAGGACTACCGGCTCGGGCCGTCCGCGCTGCTTCGTCTCTATCCGGCGAGCACGGCCGTCGGCTCGACGCGCGACATGATCGGCGTGCTGGCGGGCTTGCAGTACACGCTGGCCTGGGGCGACGGCCTGATCCGTCCGCTGGTCTCGAACACCGTCGAATACGAGTTTCACGACCGCAACGACGCGTTGCTCGAGGCGCGCTTGCGCATCGCCACCCCGAGCATCGCCGTCGGGCGCCTCGTGCTCGACGGACTGCTGCTCACCCGCTACGAAAACTACCTGCGCCGCCGCTTCTATATTGGCGGTGAGGGGCGCTTGCGCGGCTACGCGCCCAACGCGTACGGCGGTCCGAACGTCGCCGCCTTCAACGCCGAGTTTCGCACGCGCTCGGTCGACATCTTGTCGGCGCAGGTCGGTCTCGCAGCTTTCTACGACACGGGCCACGCCGCCGACACGTTCGAGGAGCTCGACCTCAAGCATTCCGTCGGTCTCGGCCTGCGCATCCTCTTGCCACAGTTCGATCGCAGCGCCTTCCGCTTCGACTGGGGCTTGCCGCTGTCGCTAGCTCGAGGTCCACTGCCTGGCGGCTTCTTCTTCACCGTCACGCAAGCTTTCTCGATGCCCAGCCTCGCAGCGCCGACCGTCACGAGCATGGCTTCGGACTGAGCTACAGACGTGCCCCCACGACGGCATGGACCGCGAACGCGACGCGAAGGCCGCTCTCGGTGAATCCCTGCTCGTCCGGCATGATGTGAAAGCGAGCGTCGAGACCCAGCTGCAGGAGCTCGGCGACGGGATAGGCGCCGCGCGCGCCCAGCGTCCAGAGGAACTTGGGCTCGAAGCCACGCTCGACGGGAAAACAATCCTGGGGACCCGAGTCGGCCGCACACGCGAACATCTCCTGGTCGCGGATCGCGGCCACCCCGGCGCCGAGGTAGGGGCGCAAGCTGCCGCGCCCGAGCGGCAAGTCGAACCCCACTTCGCCTTCGAGCAGACCCGTCTCGCCGTCACCTGGCTCGAGGCCGAAGTAGTAGGCGCCGGAGCCGCCCAGAAAGAAGCCGGGCTCGAGCGTGTAGCCCGCACGCAAGCCAAAGCCCGGACCGAAGGGGTTGCCGGGACCGTTCAGCTGAAAGCCGATGCCGCCGAGCGCCTCGGCACTGAAGCCGGCGAGTGAAGGCTCCGCCGCTCGAGCTGCCGGGGCGAACACCATCGACGATCCGACCAGTAAGATGCCTACACGGCTCCGCCCGCTCATCCTCACCACCCCTACCGAGTAGCTCGGTGCTGCCGGGCGAGCAAGCTGGCACGACCTGCGCATGCTACGTTTTGGTAGTCGAGGTGCGTCGTGCCCGCCGCGCGTAGGCCAATTCCGCCACACCTGCTCGAGTTCGTCGTTGAGCAGGACTACGAGCAATACACGGCCGTGGACCAGGCGGTCTGGCGCTTCGTGCTGCTGCAGCTCTCGACGCGGCTGCGTGAGACGGCTCATCCCGCCTACCGCGACGGCCTGGAGAGCTCGGGCATCTCGCCGGAGCGCATCCCGCGCATCGAGGAGATGGACGAGAAGCTCGGGCGCGTGGGCTGGGGCGCCGTGTGCGTGGACGGCTTCATCCCGCCGCGGGCGTTCGTAGAGTTTCAGGCCGCCGGCTACCTACCGATCGCCGCCGATATGCGCACGCTCGATCATCTCGTCTACACGCCGGCGCCGGACATCATCCACGAAGCCGCGGGGCACGCCCCGATCCTCGCCGATCCCGAGTACGCCGCGTACATCGCGCGCAGTGGTCAGGTGGGGGCGCGCGCCTTCACGCTGCCGCAAGACATGCGGGTGTACCGCGCGATCTATACGCTGAGTGAAGTGAAGGAGAATCCGGAAGCCACACCGCAAGAAGTGAAGGCGGCCGAGGCGGAGCTCGAGCAGGCTCTGGCCTCGGGCAGCGGTGTGAGCGAGGCCAGCCGTCTGGCACGACTGTACTGGTGGACGGCCGAGTACGGGCTGGTCGGCACGGTCGACGACTACAAGCTCTACGGCGCGGGGTTGCTCTCGTCCTTGTGGGAGAGCCACAGCTGCCACGACGCCTCGGTGCGCAAGCTGCCGCTCAGCGCGGACTGTATCGACGTGACGTACGACATCACCCAGCCACAACCGCAGCTGTTCGTCGCGCGCGACTTCGGGCAGCTGCAAGCCGTCCTCGGCGAGGTGGAGAAGACCCTTGCCTGCGCGGTGGGCGGCAAGTACGCGCTCGATTGCGCGGAGCGCAGCCGCGAGCTCGCGACGCTGCAGTTCGCGGGCGAGCTCGAGGCCATCGGCGTGGTCGAGAGCGTGCGCTCCATCCGTGGTGAGCTCGCAGCCATCGAGCTCTCCGGGCCGATCGCGTTTGCGCGCGCCGGCGCGATCGTCGCTGGTCTCGAGCCGGAGCAACAGCCGGGTGGGCAATGGCTGCTCCTCGGCGAGCCCGACGAGTCACGTGCCCACGAGTACCGCTATCCGTCGGGCATGCGCGTCGAGGGTACGGCGCCGGTCTCCATTCGCGACCAGCACGGTAGGGTAGGTGCGCGGCTGCTCGGCGCCGCTCGCGTCGTCGATCCGGAGCGCGGCGTCGTCTACGAGGGGCCGCTGCGACTGGTCACGCTCTCACACTTCGTCAGCGCGCACGCCGGAGCGAGCGATCCGGCGTATCACCCGCCGACCGAGCGCCGCGGAGTGCGCGTCCCCAAGCCCCGCCGGCTGCCGCCACACGAGGCCGGGCTCCTGTCTCTCTACGAGCGAGCCCAGAGCGTGCTCCGTGGTGGGTCGACCGAGCAGGTGCGGACGGAGTTCGCTCGCGTGCATCAGAGGCTAGGCAGCGAGTTCCAGGGCGAATGGCTGCTGCGCTGGAACCTTCTGGAGAGCCTGCTCAAGTTGGGCGAAAAGGACACGCTTTCGCGCACTTTGAGCGAAGAGCTGGAGGCGCTCGAGGTGCGCTACGAGTATCGCCAGCCCATCGACTCCGGCCTACGTTACCTGCGCAATCGATTTTCCTTGAGCCCATGAGCTCCGAGCGGCGATCGTTGAAGGGCGATCGCAGCATGAAAGTCTTGGTCACCGGCGCGGCGGGCAAACTGGGCAGCAAGATCTGCAAGACGCTCTGCGAGCGGGGTTGCGAGGTGCGCGCCACCGATCGACGCGCGCAGCACGAACTGCCCGTCCAGCTCGAGCTCGCCGACTCTCGCGACGAGCTTGCCATGTATCGCCTCGTCGAGGGCGTGGATGCGGTGATCCACCTCGCCAACCACACGCACGCAGGCGCAGGGCCATCGGCGGCCAGCCTGCTCTCGGAAAATGTGGCGATGAACAGCAACGTGCTGACGGCCGCGCTGGAGCTCGGTGTCTCGCGTGTGGTGTTTGCCAGCAGCATCCAGGTGATGCTGAGCTTTCGCCATCCGCGCCCGCGAACGCCGCCGTTCCCGCTGCCGTACTTGCCGCTCGACGGTGATTGCCCGCCAGCGACGGGCACGAATCCCTACGCGCTCAGCAAGAGCTTCGGCGAGGAGTTCCTGCGCGTCGCCGCCGCCTCGCGCCCCGAGCTCGCCTGCACGGCGTTGCGCTACCCGTTTCTCGTCACCGACGCTTACCGGCAGCGCTTCTTGAGCTCGGGGCCAGTGGCGAAGCTTCCCAGGAGCGTGCTCGACTGGAGCGAGGCGACCGCCCACCTGACGATGGACGACGCCGCCGAGCTCGCCGCCACCGTGCTCGAACGCCAGCGGCCGGGCTATCATCAGTTCTTTCCGGCTCTGGCGATGGACGTGGCCGGATACGATCTGGACCGCGTCATCAGCGAGTTCTACCCGGACGTGCCGCTGCGACAGCCGCTGCGGACGCCGCGCGATCTGATCGACCTGGCGGCCGTCCAGAGCGCAACCGGCTGGGTCCCCAGGGAGCGCATTCGAGCTGAAATCATCGACGAGTGATTTCCGTTGTCAGCGGCCGACAAATAATCTCGATCTGAGGTGAAACTCGGCGTGGCCTGGCGGCGTAGACGCGCTGAGGCCCGTTGGACGTCCTGACCGATGTGCTGCAGACCGTGCGGGTCCAAGGTGCCTGCTACGGCCGAGTGCAGGCGGGCGCACCCTGGGCGGTTTCGGTGAATAGAGCCGAAGACGCCAAGTTCCATGTCGTCCTGAGCGGGGCCTGCTCCCTGGTCGTGGAGGGCGAGGCGGAGCCGCGGCACCTGGCGGCCGGTGACATCGTGGCGCTCCCTCACGGCGACGCTCACTCGCTCCATGACGATCCGATGACGCCCGCGCGTCCGCTCGACCAGCTTTGCCGCCCGGAGAAACGCGGGCTGGCGCTGGAGGTCGGCGGGGCAGGGCCGCGCACCGAGCTCGTCAGCGGCCGCATCAGGTTCGAATCGCGCGCCCACAACCCGCTGCTTTCGGCGTTGCCTTCGGTGATGGTGCTGCCGGGGCAGGAGGGCAGGGCGGTGCAGTGGCTCGAGCCGACGCTGCAGTTCATTGCCTGGGAAGTGGCGGCGGGTAAACCGGGCGCGCACACCGTGGTGAGCCGGCTGGCAGACATCCTCTTCATTCAGATCGTACGTGGCTACCTCGCGAGCCTGCCCGACGACGCCACCGGTTGGCTGGGCGCACTGAAGGATCAGCAGATCGGCGCTGCGCTCACCTTGATCCACCAGAACCCCGAGCGCGACTGGACGGTGCTGGCGCTCGCCGAGCAGGTCGCCATGTCACGTTCGGCGTTCGCGGCGCGCTTCAACCGCATCGTGGGTGAACCTCCGCTGCACTACCTCACGCGCTGGCGCATGCAGAAGGCGGCCGGCCTCCTGCGCGAAGGGCAGGGGTCTCTCGCCGAGATCGCCGAGCAGGTGGGGTACGACTCCGAGGCGGCGTTCAGCAAGGCCTTCAAACGCGCGATCGGGTCGGCTCCGGGCGCCTATCGTCGCGCAGCGCGTGACGGCGCCTCCGTGGCAGCGTAGCCTCTCGCGGCATGCCCAAAATCGGCGCGACGTGGTGGGGCCTCGGCCGCGGTAGCTTCGCGCGCAACGCGAGCGCCGGGCTGATCGCCACGCTGGCCGATTTTGCGCTCGTGGCCATGCTGGTCGGCGAGCTCGGCGTCGCCCCGCCCGTGGCCACGCTGTGGGGCTGCGGCCTCGGTGGCGTGGTGAACTTCGCAATCAATCGCCGCTGGGCCTTCGACCCCTCCACCACGGTGCGGAGTTCGGCGCTGCGTTACGCGTTCGTCAGCGCCACGAGCGCCCTGTTGAACTCGGCCGGCGTTGCTCTGCTGCTCGGCCTCGGCGCGCTGATCTATGCCGTGCCCTACCAGCTCGTCTGGTGGTTCGTGCGCGGCCTCGTCAGCGTGCTCTACAACTTCCCGCTGCAACGCCACTTCGTCTTCGCTCACCGCGATATCGACCGGGCAAAGACACCCTCGTCGGTCGATCTACGTAGCTAAAAAGGGGTTGCGAATCAGTGCCCGCGGGAACTGGTTTCGCGTCGGCAGAACGCGCGATTGTTTCGGCTTCGTGACGTCAAACACATGTGGGTGGGCTGACGCCCATGTGCGCGCTCGAGGAACGCTCGATTTGGCAGAGTTCAGCGTGTTAGTTTCAATGGCTCCGCGCTCGGGTGAACACGATGTCGAGGGAAGGCATGACCAACGTGAGGCGTTTGCCTGCACTCCACGACGGCGCTCGCAAGGCCGACGGGTTTCTCGAGCTCGTGTTCCAGCCGTCGCTCCGGGTCGTGGAGCTCACGCGCCGCTACGTCGAGGATCTGTACGGCAGCGGGCAGGACACGAGCGGAGCCTCCGCCGCGCTGTCGATCACGGCGCACGAGTTGCTCGAAAACCTGGCCAAACACGCCTCGCCGGGTGAAGCGCGCTTCTCCGTGCGCGTCAGCTACGACGGCGAACGGCCGGTGATCGCGGTGCGCACGCGCAACAAGGCCAGCGCAGACCGCATCGACAAGCTGCACAAGGTGCTGGCCGCGATCGACGCGGCGAGCGACCCCAAACAACACTACCTGGAGTGCCTCAAGCAGAGTCGCATGCGCGAAGACATGGCGCTCGGCCTGGTCCGCGTTCGCGCCGACTCGAACCTGGTGCTGTCGCTGCAGCACACTCGCGACGAGGTGACGGTGATGGCCAACAGCCGCTGAGGAGCTTGCAATGGTGCAGTCGTACGTCGAAATGAGATTTTCTCCGAGTGTCGAGCTGATCGATCTCGTGCGCCGCTTCATCGCAGATTTCTATCACCGGCTGACCGATGACCGCATTCTGCGGGATCGCCTGGCGGTGGCCACGCACGAGTTGCTCGAGAACTGCGTGCGCTACTCCGTGGACGGAGAGGCCAAGGTGCGGGTCGAGGTGTCGCCCGAGAATCGCCTGCTGATCACCGTCGACAACGCGGCGCACCCCTCGCACCTGGATTCCCTGCGCAAGTTGATCGAGGAGATGAACTCACGCAAGCAGGAGCCGATTGCCTTTTATCGCGAGCTGATGCGCCGCGGCGCCAAGCAGCGGGACCGCTCCGGCCTGGGTCTGGCGCGTATCCACGCCGAGTGCGACATGTTGCTGTCTTACAGCGTCGCCGACGAGCGCGTCAGCGTGCGGGCACTGGCCGAGATCGAGGAGAAGAAGTCATCATGAACATCGATCTGCAAATTCCGGCGTCGAGTGAGCTGCGCGCCGTCGCGCGCGTGGACGGCAGCGCGCTGCTGGTGACCCTCGAAGGTCAGGCCGATCTGCGCACCAAGGCCACGCTGGACGGCCTACTCGGCAAAGTGCACTTGCTGGCCGTGGAGCGAAAGGCGCCAGAGGTGAAGCTCGACCTGCGTGCGGTCGAGTTCATGAACTCGTCCTGTATCAAGAGCCTGGTGACCTGGATCGGCGACGCGCAGGACGCGGCTCCAACCGGTGCCTATGCCATCACCTTGATGGGCAGCAGCGCCGTGCACTGGCAGACGCGCAGCCTGGAGGCGCTCAGCGGCCTGGCCGACATCGTCAGGATTGACGTGCAATGAACGTGCGCACCGTCCTCGGGGCGGGCATCGCGGTCACGCTGGCCGCCTTCGGCTTTCTGGCGTGGGGGGCGTGGCTGACCGCCAAGAGCTTCGAGAGCGTGTCGAACGTCGAGCTGGAGCTGCAGCGCAACGTGGGCACCATCGTCCACCTCGACGAGGTGCTCACCATGTCGGCGCGCATGGGTGCGGCCACCGGCGACCGCCGCTGGGAAGCCCGTTACCGCAAGTACGAGCCCGAGCTCGACAAGGCGATCAAAGGCGCCATGGCCCTGGCGCCGGACGCGGCCGCCGCTACCGCCGAGACCGACGCCGCCAACGTCGCCCTGATCGAGCTCGAGAACCAATCCTTCGAACGTTCGCGAGCGGGCGACGCGGAGGGCGCGCGCAAGGTCCTCTTCAGCGACGAGTACGAACGGCAGAAGGCGATCTACGCCAAGGGTGCGTCGCAGACCAACGCCGCCATCGAGCGGAAGATCGACTCCGAACTGATCAAGCACCGCCAAAACGCGTTGCTTCTCTCGATTGGGGCGGCCTTTGCTCTGGTCATGCTCTCGCTGGGCTGGATCATGGTGCTGCGCTTCCTGCGTCGCACCGAAGACAGCCGGCGCCAAGCCGAACAAGAAGCGCTCTCCGCGCGCGCCACGGCCACCGCCAAGGAAAAGGAGATGGAGATCGCGGCCAAGATCCAGACCCAGATCTTGCCGCGCGAGCCGAATGTCACGGGCGCCAGCGTGGCCGCGGCGATGGTCCCGGCGTCCGAGGTCGGTGGCGACTACTACGAGGTCATTCCCGTGGAAGACGGCTCGTGGATCGCCATCGGAGACGTGTCGGGACACGGCATCAGCGCAGGCGTCGTCATGCTGATGGTGCAGAGCGCGTTCGCTTCGATCGTCCGTCAGGATCCCCACATCGCTCCCAGCCGAGCCGTCGACATCCTGAATCGCACCCTGTTCGAGAACTTGCGCCGGCGCCTGCGCAGCGACGACCACGTGACGTTGACCGTGCTGCGTTACTACCCCGACGGTCGCCTGGTCTGGGCCGGCGCGCACGAAGACATGCTCGTGTTTCGCGCCCAGAGCGGCAGCTGCGAGCGGCTGCGCACGCCCGGGACCTGGATCGGCGCGGTCGAAAACGTCGGGCGCGCCACCGTGGATTCTTCGGCCGAGCTCCGCCCGGGCGACGTGCTCGTGCTGCACACCGACGGCATCACCGAGGCGCCCAGGGGCGGAGAACGCTTCGGCATGGATCGCCTGCAGGCGGTGGTCGAAGGCGCGGCAAGGGGCTCGGCCGAGTCCGTGCGTGCTGCGGTGGTCTCCGAGCTCTCCGGCTGGATGGACCGCCAGGAGGACGATTTCACGGTCGTCGTCGTCAAACACGGAGTCGAAGCCGCGCCTTCCGTGGCGGCCTAGCGCCGAAGCGTGTGAACCCGGTAGTCATCATCACGGGCGGTAGCCGCGGCATCGGCGCGGCCACGGCGCTACTCGCGGCAGAGCGTGGTTACGACGTGTGCGTCAGCTATCGAGCGCGCGCGGAGGAAGCGAACGCGCTCGTCGCCGGCCTCAACGGCGCCGGCAAGGCGATCGCCGTGCGAGCTGACGTTTCGGTCGAGAGCGACGTGTTGCGGCTGTTCGAGACCGTCGACCGCGAGCTAGGGCCGCTCTCCGCGCTGGTCAACAACGCGGGCGTGGTGGAGCGCCAGTCCCGGCTCGAGAACTTGTCACACGAGCGCCTGCAGCGGGTATTCGCCGTGAACGTCTTCGGCACGTTTCTCTGCTGCCGCGAAGCCGTCCGCCGCATGTCTCGCTCGCGTGGAGGCGCCGGCGGCGCGATCGTCAATGTGTCGTCGATGGCGGCGCGGCTCGGCTCGCCGCACGAGTACATCGACTACGCCGCCTCCAAAGGTGCCGTCGACACGCTGACGATAGGGCTTGCCCGCGAGGTAGCGGCGGAGGGTATTCGCGTGAACGCCGTTCGCCCGGGCCTGATCCACACGGAGATGCACGCGAGCGGTGGCGAGCCGGGTCGTATCGAACGCCTCAAGTCGTCGGTGCCGATGCAGCGCGGCGGTCGGCCCGACGAGGTGGCGCGTGCCGTCCTCTGGCTCCTGTCCGCCGAGGCCTCGTACGCGACGGGCACGTTCATCGACGTTTCTGGCGGTCGCTGAGCTTGACCTGAACGGATGTTCAGTTTATGGATCGGGCAAGCCGCCCATGGCTCTCGCGGCTCCCCGCATCTGCTGCCTGGATCTCGACACGTTCTTCGTTTCGGTCGAGCGGGTGCTGGATCCGCGGCTGCGGGGCAAGCCGGTCGTTGTCGGCGGTCTCCCCGGGCAGCGCGGTGTCGTCACCGCGGCGAGCTACGAGGTACGTGCGTTTGGCGTGCGCTCGGGCATGCCGCTCACACGCGCTTTCGAGCTGGCGCCCAATGCCGTCTTCCTGCCCACCCGGCATGGGGTTTACGGCGAGTACGCCGAGCGCGTGCGCCGCATCGCCGAGGGCTACACGCCGCTGTCGCAGATCGCGAGCATCGACGAGATGTTCCTCGACTTCTCTGGCTGCGAGAACCTGTACTTCGCCACGGGCGACGTCGGACCGGACGCCACGATCGAACGCGTCGTGCGCAAGCTCACCGACGAGATCCAGGATCGCGTCGGCCTGCCGTCGAGCGCCGGCATCGCAACCAGCCGCTCGGTCGCCAAGGTGGCGAGCGGTCTGGCCAAGCCCCGCGGCGTGCTCCTGGTGCCGGCCGGCGCCGAGCTCGCGCTGCTTGGTCCACTGCCAGTCCGCAAGTTCCCGGGTATTGGTCCCGTTGCCGAACAAAAGTTGCAAGCGCTAGGCCTGACCACGCTGGCCGATGTCGCGTCCGCCCCGGTTTCGACGCTGCGCCGCGTGTTGGGGGCCTGGGCGGAGCCGCTGCAGCGAGCTTGCCGCGGTCAGGGACAGCACGAGCTCGGACGCGAGCGCCCTGCCTTCGTCGAGTACGACCCCAGTGGGAGCTCCGCCGGCACCATCTCCAACGAGAGGACCTTTCGCGAAGACGTGCGCGATCCCGCCAGTATCTCCCGCATGCTGTGCTCGCTCTGCGAGCGCGTTTGCTGGCGAGCCCGCAAGCGCGGCGTCAAGGCACGCACCGTCACGCTCAAGTTGCGTTACGCCGACTTCCAGACGCTGCAGCGCTCGCGCACGATCACGCCCACGTGCTCGGAGCTCGAGCTCTATCCGGTGATCCAGGAGCTGTTCGGTCAGGCGCGCATGCGCCGTACCGCCGTCCGTCTGCTCGGCATTCGGCTATCCAACCTCTGCGCCTGCGACGAGCAGCTCTGTCTCTTCGACCAGAACGAGCGCCTGCACCGCATGGTGGACGGCATCCGTCAGCGCTACGGCTTTGGGGCGCTGCGCATCGCGCTGGCCGAGTCCGAGCGCGACGACTGACCGGCGGGCGTGAGGCTTGCAAGGAGAGGGAGCATGGCGCAGGCCGTGTTGGATCGTCGCGGGCGGCGGCGCGACTGGCGCAGCCCGAAATGGGTACTCCCCTGGGTGATACTGGGCCTCCTGGCCACGTTCATGCTGGTTGCGGCGATAGGCCTCGCCAAGAGCCTGGGCGTCGTCGGGCGCTGGCTCTCGTCGATGGGCCCTGGCGAGCCGAGCCCGAGCCCCACTCCAGCGGAGCCGATCGCACCTGCCCCAGCGCCGGTTTCGCCCGAAGCCGTTCCGCCGACCCCGCCGCCGCGGGTCCAGATCGCAAGCCCTACCATCGCGCGCCGGCAGCCAGAAGAGTGGAGCTTCGGCGGCGCGGCACCGCGGGAAGAGATCACGCAACCCGAGCCCCCCGCCCAAGCTCCGCAAGTGGTCGTCCCCCCTCCCAGCGAACCGGAGCTCGTCAGCTGCGGCTCGGTGACGTGTGGCCCCGGTCTCATGTGCTGCAACCCGAGCTGTGGCATCTGCGCGGCCCCGGGTGAACCCTGCAGCAACGAGCGCCGCTGCGATCATGCGGTCGCGCCGGTCAGTCAGAACTGCGGCGTCAACACCTGCAACATTGGTCAGGTCTGCTGCAACCCGAGCTGTGGCACTTGCGTCGCCATCGACGAAGCCTGTGATCCCAAGCCGTGTACGCCGGTCATCACGTACCCCATCACTCAGCCTTGCGGGATGAACACGTGCAACGCCGGCGAGGTTTGCTGTAACCCGACCTGTGGCACCTGCGTCGAGCCGGGAGAGCCCTGCTCGCGCGAGCCCTGCAAGTGAGGAGGCATGCAATGGTCCAACGTTCGCGAGTGGAACTGAGCGTCCTCGTCTTGTCGCTGCTGGCCTGGCACTGCGGCGGCGAGAAGCCGCCCGCCGAGGCCGTGCACGAGGTATTGACGCCGGCTTCGCGCGTCGTCACGGAAGCCGAACCGCTGGGCCCGAACGACGCGCGAATCGCGGCTCTCGCCGACGCCACCAACAACGCCGTGATCGCGCAGGCCGAGGTCGCCTGGGGCAGGGCCCGCGACGAGCACCTGCGGCAGTTCGCCCACCAGCAGGTCATGCGTCACAGGGACGCGACACTCGAGCAGTCGCGCGTGGAATCGTCGCTCGGTCTGGTTCCCAGCGAGAGCGATCGCTCGAGCGCGCTCGACGCCAGGGGGCAGCAAGAGGTCGTGCGCCTGCTCAAGATCGAGCAGCGCGACTTCGACTCGCTCTACCTGCGCACGCAGCTCCGCTGGCACAAGGAGGCGCTGCGCCTGTTCGACAGCGAGCTCGTGCCGAACGCGGAGAATGGCGAGCTCAAGGCCTCGTTGCGTAAGCAACGCGAGCTTCTGGCCTCGCAGGAAGAGGAGCTCAGTCAGCTTTACGGAATGCTCGGCTCGCCGCCGTTCGGGCCCGACGCTCTGCCGAGCTATTGAGCGCTGGCGCAGGTCTGGGCCTCGAACGTGATCGTGTCGGACGCGTCCGGATCGCCGAAGACCGTGACCGTGACGGTGTGACTGCCGGAGGCGAAAGCGACGTCGACGCTATCGCCGTCAGCGAGCTCTTTCTGCCCCTCGCTCCAGGCATAGTCGTTCGTCGCAACGGTCAGCGTCGGAGCCGTGGCAAAGCGCGCACGGGCTCGCAGGCGCACATTCACGTCCGCGCAGACGACGTCACCCTCGGCGGGTGAGGTGATGGATACCGTCGGGACAGCGGGCTCGGGGAGTGAAGCCGTGAAACGGTAGACGTTGTCGTCGCCCTCAGCCGCCGCGATCGAGAACAGCAGCGCGTCACCGGGGTTGCCGAGCAGGACGTACTGGTTCTTGCGGCTCTCGTCGCCAAAGTCGCTGTCCAGGAAGATCCTGCCGAAGTCCGCCGGGTACTCCAGCGTGATCGTGGTCTCGAGCGGGCGCGAGCCGCGCGGCAGCGTCAGCGTGTAGAAGTCGACGTCGGCTGGAACACTCGTGCCCTCGATGGGCAGGGTCACGATCGTGCCCGTGACCTGCGACTCGAACTCGATCGGGTTCGCGCTATCCGCGTCGTCGTCGCTGCCCAGTAGCTCCGAGAAACCTTGTGTGGGGTCGTAGCCGGTGAGCGGCAAGCCGGAAGCGGAGGCGCGCAGCGCAGCGATGGGATCGACCAGCCGCGGGCGCTCGAGCGGCTGGTTGTCGTAGCCGAGCTCAACCAGTTCCGCGTTGCTGAAGGAGTTGTCGGCGTCCCTCAGCAGAGCCCTGATCTCCTCGACAATGTCGGCGCGCTCACTCGGCGAGAGAGAGTCGTTCCTCGGGTCGAGCTTTGGATTGGCGGCCTGCATGGCGGCGATCAAGCCCGTGACGTAGGGCGCTGCGGCGCTCGTGCCGCCGATGCTCTTGATCACGATCGGAGACTCGGGGGCGGAGGTGCTCTCGGGCGCGGCGTAAGCCGAGCGGATCGGCGCCCAGATGTCGACGCGCGCGCCGTGGAAGTGCGCGTTGGCGAGATTCGCGTCGACCGCGCCGACCACGATGCACTCGGGGATCAGCGCGGGCATGATCTGCCAGCGCTCGACGCGCGATTCGTCGCCGGCGACGAGATCGCGCACGGCTTCCGGGTAGGCCTCGCGCGGCAGCCGGTTGCCGGCGCTGCTCACGACCGGTACGCCGTGGCGCGCGGCGTAGGCGATCGCCGACTCCAGCGGGCCGCGCAGCTCCCCGTAAGCGAACGAAGCGAGGCAGGACTCGGTGGCTGCGACGGCCTCACCCCTGGCGGCCTCACAGGCGCCGGCACCGGCGATCGGCACGCTGCCGAGCGTCTTGCAGGTGGTGGCCGCGGCTGCGTGTAGGGCGCCGGTGACGAGTGCGCAGACGCCGACGCGACCCTGCACCGAGCAAACGTCGAAGTCCGCGCCGATGTTGGTCACCAGGTTGCACGGATAGCCGGCGCTGATGTTGATGACGGAAGCGCCGTCGTCGACAGCGAGCCGGATGCCGTTCCCCATCTGGAAGGCATACGCGTTCGAGTCGAACTTGTAGAGCATGGGCACGGCGATCTGGCCGCCCACGCCCGCCGCGCCGAAGCCGTTGTTGACGACGCCGCCCATGGTCTGCACCACGCCGCTGCCGTGCCAGGAGCGAGGGCCAAAGAAGCTGTTGCCGACGGTGGGCGCCCCCTCGGCCGTGCCGCGTCCGCAGCGGGGCGGCGTCACGGTCATGTCGCACTGGTGCAGGTGCCCGTTTTCGGGAGCGCGAAAGTCGCTGTTGGGCGCGAAGCCCATGTCGAGCACGGCCACGTCGATGCGCTTGCTGGTGAGGTCCCAGAGCTCGTTGAAGGCCCAGATCGCCGGTACGTTCTCGACGCAAGGACGCCGGCGATCCCCGGGCACGCACGGAGAAGTGCCCAGCGCCGCTGCTGCCACGAGTTGCATGGTGTGGGTGACGTTGGCGGCCTCGTCTTCGTCGGCGGCGGGCGCTTCCAGGTACTGCAGGCGCGGATTCACCGAGACGATGAAACCCTCGAGTTGGTAGAGGTAGGCGAGGGTGGCGATCTGCAGGGCCTGCTCGCGACTGCCGAGGAGTCTATCCGCCTCACCGAACAACGCGCGCAGCGTGGCGAGCGCTCTCAGATCAGCCTGACCGGGATCGACCTCGACGAGGTAGGCCGTGATCTGGCCGTCGCCGAGCTCGACCTTGCTCTCGGCGCGCACCTCGCCGTTGGTCCGGGCGAGAAAGCGCCCGAGCACATCGCTGCTGTGCGCATAGAGCACGAGGCTCTCGGTCGCGAGCTGCAGCGGCAGCCAGCCGTACCTGAGCAATGTGCCGGGGCGTGAGCGGGCTTCGTCCTCGTCGTCGGTGAGTGCGAGCTCCGCCAGGATCTCCGGTGGCGCCGCTTCCGGGTCGAGCATGAGCCCGAAGTCGGCCACCACGTCCTCGCTGACGTCGGCAAAGACTGGATCGGAACCGTCGTCGTAGTAGGCGGCCGTGAAGTGCTCGCTTGGCCGGAGCGACAGCGTGCCGTCGGCGACGGTCGGCGCGCCGGCGTTCAGCGCGAGCGGCGCGCGACCGACGTAGACGCCGTCAGCGGCGGCTTCCAGCGCGAGCGGCTCGGCGTCCTTCGAGATACTGCCCACCAGGACCACGACGGGCGCCCGCGCCGGCGAACGCTCGCCCAGATCGAGGCTCACTTCGAGCTCGTCGCCGTCGGCATAGACCAGCGCGTCGAGGCGCAGGGTCAGGCTCGGGGCCGCGGCGGGCTGGAGACTACCTTCCGGTGGCGCTGTGCTCTCCGCGGGGTCCTCTGCGCCGTCGTCGGAGCCACAGCTCGCGGTCAAGGAGAAGG
>DATLIL010000233.1:0-2602 GCA_035539475.1 Polyangiaceae bacterium | reverse complement strand
CTACTTCGGGCAGTCCGTGCTGCCGCCGGAGGTCGAGTGAAGGCGCGAACGCTCGGCGCGCTGGCCCTGCTGCTCGGCGCCTGCACCAGCAGCGGCGGCTCGGGCACGGGTAGCAACACCAACTGGCTCACCTGCGAGCGGAGCTCGGAGTGCCCCGGCGACGAGGTCTGCGTCAGCCGCACCTGCACGCCGGTCGAGAGCGATCCGTGCGCGGACGGCGCCGTCGTCACGCTGGAGAGCTCGACCAGCGCGCTCGAGGCGCGCCAGGGCAGCTTCTTCGCCGACGCGCTGTACGAGCCGGTCGTCTTCGACGAGGAGCCGCTCGACTGGGTCGATCCGGTGACGATGGCGGAGCTCACCGCGCGCGTGACCTCGGTCGCGGGAGAGCCCCTGCCTGGTTGTGAGCTCGCCTGGCTCACGCACGAGGACAGCGGCTGGCTCTTTCCGGACACGAGCAGCAGCGACGACGCCGGTGAGGTTCACGCGCGCTGGATCGCCGGGCTCGCCGAGAACGCGATTGTGACGGTGGCGCTGCTCGACGAGAGCAACCATGCCGCGAGCGCCGACCTCTCCGGCCACGCCCTCCCGCACGAGCCCGCAACGGCAGCGCCGATGATGCCCTACGTCAACGCGCCTTTCTCGGAGGGAGCGAGCGCCCTGCGCGTGCGCGTGGAGCCTTTGGCCGCCCCCGCCCGCTCGTTCTTCGCCACGGCGCTGCCCGACTTCTTCACCGGCCTGCAGAACACGAGCGACAGCGACGCCTTCGGCACCGACGTGGCGCCCGAGAACCGGCTGCTGATCGCCTCGGTATGGAACCGCGCCGAGGGCGACGCCGAGCTCTTGTGGGCCGACGCCGACGTGAGCTGCGGCCCGCACGATCAGGATCTGGGGGGTATCCAGTGTTACCTCGAGGACGCCTGGCAGCCCGGCGACGCCAAGGACATCGTCGTCGAGTTTCGCTCGCTCCTCACGGACGAAGCCGCACCCGCCGAGTACGCCGACCTCGGCTACGCCGCGCTGACCTGCTCGAGCCCCTCGGGCTGCACCGACTACACCGTCTTCATCGCCGACGCCGGCGGCGAGCCGCGGCGCCTGGCCGCGCTCCGCGTCCAGAACGGCGCCGCGGCGAGCGGCTTCAGCAGCTACATCAACGCCTACGGCGAGCCCAGCGCCACGAGCTGCCTCGCCATCCCGCTCTACGAGGTGCGCTACGCCCCCGCCGAGCGCATCGGCGACGCCTTCCAGCCGATCGCCAGCGTGAGCTACGACTCGAGCTACCAGCTCTGGGCCAATCAGGTCTGCGCCAACCACGGCGCTTTCGCGGAGAACGGCGCCTTCACGCTCTACACTGGCGGTGACGATCTCCGGGCACGCCCGGCGCTTCCAGGCGACGCAGCGCTAGCGCTGACGCTGCCTTGACCGTTCACGGGGTGCTGAACGTGCGTACCTCGCTCGCCGTGACTTGACCGCAGGCGTCAGCGGCCTCGACGAACCATTCGTACTCCGTGCCCGGATCGAGGGTACCGGCCATCGCCGCCACCGTTCCCGATACATCGCCGAGGACGGCGACGGGCGCAAACTCCGGAGCTGCCCCGCTCATGTCGAACGGCAGCGTGAAGCGGCTCTCGTCGGCGGTAAACTCTTCGTCGAAGGATGGAGAATAGGTGCGGATGGACAGCGTTCCGTTGACGGGCGAGAAGCGCCAGATGCGCAGCCGGCCCAGCCCGCCCTCCTGCAGGTGCTGCCAGTTGGCGAAGGTCGTGTGAATCGTGTGCCCCTCGAACGTATCGGAGCGCCGGCCCTCTCCCAGGTTGTGCCCGCAGGTCATCAGCTCGAGGTTCGGCTCGGCGCGCACCATTTGATAGATGCTCTCTCCGGTGCCCGACCAGCTTCCGCTCGCACCGATCAACTCGTGCACATCGAGGATGACGCGGTGATCCGGATGGCTGCGGATGACGTCGAGCGCCCACGCCTGCTCTTCGGGGGAGACGTTTCCGTACTCGAGCGCCAGGACCAGGAACTTGAGCGAGCCAGCCGCGAACTCGATGTACGAGTCGTCGTTGCGCTCGGCGAAATGGCCCTTGTAGTACGGCCGTCCACTGAAACGCTGGACGCCGAAGTGCGCGTTGAACTGATTGGAGCTCCCCCGCTTGCCCATGGGCTCCTGCTCGTGATTACCAACGGCGACGATGTACGGCAGACCGTCGGGATAGTCCGGCAGCGGTTGCTCCAGGATCGACATGGCCGCGTCGGCGTTGACCCACTGGCTCTGGATCTGGGGCTCGTTGACGATGTCTCCGTTGTGGATGACGCCGACGATGTTCTCGATCTGGCGGTTCTGGGTGATCCACTCGGTCTGCGCGATGAAATGGCGCTGATTGGTCTCGTTGATCACGTAGTGCTGCGTATCCGGCAAGACCACGATCGTGAAATCCGCCTCCTGCACTCGCCTCAAGTAGAACGTGAGGTTCGAGCCTGCACCGAGCGAAGCGTTCCCCGCATTCGCCTCCAGCGAAACCGCGGCCGAGGTCACCTGCGCCGCCGGAGCCGGGCTCGTCAAGTTGATCGACGGCGGCGCTCCACACACGACACCGCCAGTGCC
>DATLIL010000232.1:0-6312 GCA_035539475.1 Polyangiaceae bacterium | reverse complement strand
AAGCTGTCGCCGTCGTCCTCGGTCAGGTAAGCGATCGACGTGTCCGGGTCGAGCGCCACGGCTTCGTGGCGGAAGCTGCCGTACGCGTCGATGCGCACCCGATCAGCGCCGGTGAGCTCTCGCTCCGTGTTCTGTGGACAGAGCCACACGCCGCCGCGCTCCGTCTCTTCGCAGCTCAACCAGCCCCACGGGCTCGGTCCACCTGCGCAGTTTCGACTGGTGCCGCCGAGCACGTCGTTGCTCGAGACGACGACCAGGTCATCGATGTTGCTCGAGTCGATTACCAGCCGTGACACGCCGCCGTCGATCGAAAGCTCATGGTTGCGCATGAGGACGATCTGATTCGGGCTCGACCCGGGAAACGCCGCCATGCCGTCGGGCGCACCACGAACGGGGTTGCCGTCACTCATCAGCTCCCCCACGCTCTGCAGAAGCTGATACTTGAACCCCACGGGCAGGTCGATCACGGCTGCGGGATTTTCGACCAGAGACCCGAAGGCCGCTGCCGCGGCCCGTCGTGAGAACAGTGAGACGAACCCGACGCTGGCGCCCGCGGCGAGCGCCGTACCAAAGCCGAGGAGTCGGCGACGCGTAAGAATCACAGGCCGGTTGGACCCGCCCACAGTGGCGCCATTGGGCGGCGCCACCGAGAATCGTTGCAACGTCACCAGGCACGCCCCGCCCCCCCTTAACCTCGCTGTGGCTGTATCGCGCGTCGACGCGAATCTTGCCCAACTACCGGCTGCAACTCTCGTCCTCGAGCGCATCGGCAGGTTCCGCACGATGGTGTTTGGAGCCACGTTGAGTAGGCGTCGAACGGTGACTTATCGCCCATGACAGCGGCTCTGCGTGAGCGCACGTTGGCTGGCGATGAGCCCAGAAATCATCAAGGCTCTTCGGAAACGATTCCGAGACGATCTGAGCGCCCGCAAGACACTCCAGCGGGCGTGGCACTGGGCGCAGAGACCGGAAGCATTCTGGCTACTCGCGCTCAACGTCTACCTGCTCTCACCACTGCTGTTCGATCTCGGCCTGTCCGGGAGCGACGACGAGGCAGGAGTGGACAAGATCGTGCTCTTCGCCGTGCCGGTGTCGATCATGGCCCTGCTGGCGGTTCAGCTCCTCGGCAAACAGCCGTGGCAGGTGCACGTTCTGCTGTTCCCCTTCTACTTCTTGGTGGGAACGGACCTGTACATGATCTGGCACTACGACACGAGGCTCACCTCGAGCACGATCGCCATGACCCTGGAGAACATGGGTCAGACGTTCGACTTCGTGCGGACAGAATGGCTGACCCTTTCCGTCTGGCTCGCGGTGCTGGTGTCTTTCTACGCGACCGCGCTGTACAAGATACGGAACATACGCGTGAACGCGAGCAGGCGCTTGAAGCAGCTCGCCTTCGCGCCGCTGGTTCTCGTCTACGGCGGTCTGATCGTTCATCGCTGCATAGTCCATGGCGTGGTCAGGCTGGGTGTGCTGGACGTCGCCGCGCACGACCGGGGCAGCCCGTTCGGCGTGTTACCGCAGAGCTACGTTGCCTACCTGGTGTATCGAGACGTCCTCGAGCACACCGAAGCCGCTTCGACCTTTCGCTTCGGCGCCAGCCGTGGCGAGGCGCCGCAAGGCCGCGAGGTCTACGTGCTCGTCATCGGCGAGAGCTCGCGACCGGACCACTGGGGCCTGTACGGCTACTCGCGGAACACCACACCTCGGCTCGCGCGTGAGCCGAACATCATCTTGTTCGAAGATGCGGTGACGCAGGCCGCGCTGACGTCGATCTCCGTGCCCCTGATCTTGACCCGAGGGACCATCAGTTCCGACAGCAAGCAGTTTCTGGCCGAGCGATCGATCATTTCCGCGTACCGTGAAGCAGGCTTCGTCACCAACTGGCTCTCGACGCAGCAACGAGACCACTGGACGGGAGCCGTGAACCGCTACTCGGGCGAGGCCGAGCGCCAGTTCTTCTACGAGCGACGTCACGACGCGGTGCTGGTACGAACGCTGAAGAACGTGCTCGCTGCTCACCCGCAAGACGCCAAGCACTTCGTGGCGATTCACACCCAGGGCAGCCACTTCGTGTTCGAGGACCGCTACCCCGCGACCAGGGCAGTCTACCCCAACGGGGGCGGGCTCACCCATCGCGAGCGCCTGGTCAATACGTACGACAACAGCATCCTCTACACCGACTTCGTTCTGTCCGAGCTGATCCGGACGCTGTCCGAGCTGAAATCAGTGGCCGCGCTGGTGTACATCGCGGACCACGGCGAGAACCTGAAGGACGACGAGCGAGCCCTGTTCGGGCACTACTTCAACAACGAGTACGATCTGCGGATCCCAATGCTGCTGTGGCATTCCGACGAGTACGCGGCGCTGTACCCCGAAAAGCTCAGTGCCGCTCGGAAGAACGCTAGCCAGCCCGTCAGTACCCGCAACGCGTTCTACACGCTCGCCGGTCTGGCCGGGCTGAGGTTTTCGGATCCGAACCTCGACGAGCTGAACCTGCTCAGCGCCAAATGGCGACCGATCCCGCGTCACGTGACGAAGCAAGAGTCGTGGGTCGACTTCGATCGTGAGTTCGGCTCGATGCCGGGCAGACCACACCTGAGCAAGCAACTCGGCGCGCGCGACTGAGTCGAGCGAACTCAGTGGTGTGGGCGCGCGCTCCTGCGCTTGGTAGCCGGCTTCGAGGGCGGAGCGTCGTCCCTGCCGCTGCTTCTTCCAACCTGCGCGCGACGCAACTGGCGGCCGATCTCGTGGCGGGCGGATTGCAGGCGTGTGTACGCGGTCTGAACCGGGCAGCCCAGGATGCCAGCCGCCTCGGGCACCGAAAAGCCCTCGATCTCGTGGAGCAAGAGCACGTCGCGCTTGTTGTCATCGAGTGCGGCCAGAGCGCGGCGAAGAAGGAGGCGTGCTTCCGGGCGTCCGAGCTCGCACGGCGCCGGCAGCTCCGTCAAAGACTCGCGGACTCGCTGGCGCGTGACGTAGGCGCTCTTGCGGTAATCGGCGGCGACTCGCGCCGAGATGGCGTACAGCCAGCTCCGCAGCGATGAGCGACCCTCGAACTCGTCGAGTCGGCGGTGCACGACCAGGAATACGTCCTGACAGACGTCGTCCAGGTCGGCTTCCATGACGCCCAACGACTTCAGGGCACGTCCCACGAAGCGCGCGTGGCGAGTGAAGATGTCTGAGAATGGTTCCAGCTCTGGGCTGGCGCCCGGAGCCGTGTAGCCAGTGCGGAGCTGGGGCTCGGCCTGAAACCGCCTGATTCGGATCATAGGGTAAGACAGGCGCCGCGCGGCTTTCTCGCCGCAACAGACACCCTTTGGAGTTATTGCAACGAGCGCTACCCAACGCCGCTGCCACTCCGCTCACCGGCTATGAGGCGGCGCTGCGGCTCCGGCTGCTGCGCTGGGAACGCCCTTTACGTATTGCCCGATGCACATGCCACGTGACAACGACGAGCGCCAGCGCCAGCGCGTACCAACCGCCATGGTCGAGGATGCCACGGAGGCCGACCAGCGAACGAGTTGGCTCGTGATGATGCGCATCGTGGTCGTGCGCGTCATGCGCGTGTGGCATGGGCCGGCTCGCCGTGCTCGCTGCCTCGACCGGCGGTGGTGGTACGGCTGCGGTCGTCGTTTCGGTAGGGAGGGAAGCGCGGCCGAGAGGTGGCACGTACAGCCCGCGATAGTTGGATCGGTCGTTGAAGGAGCTCGGCTCGATCGCCACGGAGGACCGGACGTTCGTGAACTGATAGATGCGACGCTTGCCCTGGGCGTGGAACTCACCTTCGATCTGATGCGGCTCGTCTCCGCCCTCGAACAGCGTAGAGCTCACGGAGAGCGCCCCGGTGGGCTTCGGACAGTCGTACTCGAGGTCGACGGTGACATACATGGCGCCGGTCGAGACTCCGTAGCCCCACGGTTCGCGCGGCACGCACGGCGTCCGGCCCGAGCGGAACTTCAGGTGTTCGTGCAGGTAGCCCAGTATTCGCTGCTTGTGCCGCGTGGCCGCTGCTCCGCCCGAGCCGGCGTGAACCGAATCCGGCGAACCCTCAATCAGCGTCACGACGGACTCGAGGTGGAGACTGGCTCGGACGGCAAGCTCACCGTCTCCGACCGAGACGACGAACCTGCTGACGGCGCTCCCGTGTGCTCGGGCCGAACCAGCGGGCACGAGCACGACGAGCAGCGACAGCAGCGCGAGAGTGAGACGTAGGAATGGCATGGTCACAGAGTGCTGAAGGTCCGCACTTCGCTCGCAGTGACCTGCCCGCAGGGGTCCTTGGCTTCGACGTACCACTCGTACTGCGTGCCGGGGTCGAGCGCTCCGGTCATCGTCGTCACCGGTCCCGAGACGTCTCCGAGGACCGCGACGGGCGCGAACAGCGGAACGGCCTGACTCATGTCGAAGGGCAACGTGAAGCGGCTCTCGTCGGCCGTGAACTCTTCGTTGAACGAAGGAGAATAGGTCCGCACGAGGAGCGTGCCGCTGGTGGGAGAGAAGTGCCAGAGGCGCATCCGGCCCAGCCCGCCCTGGTCCAGGTGCTGCCAGTTGGCAAACATCGTGTGGACCGTGTGCTGCTCGAAGGTATCGGAGCGCCTGCTCTCTCCGAGGTGGTGTCCGCAGGTCATCAGTTCGACGTTCGGCTCCGCCTTCACGAGCTGGTAAACCTGCTCTCCGAAGACGCCCCAGCTTCCGTCGGCCTTGATCAGCTCGTGAACATCCATGATCACGCGGTGATCGGGGTGAGCGCGGATGACCTCCAGCGCCCATGCCTGCGCCGCGGCGGGAACGACCCCGTACTCGAGCGCCATGACCAGGAACTTCTGCGAGCCGGCCACGAACGTGATGTAGCTGTGGTCATTGCGCTCCCCGTAGTGGCCGCCGTAGTACGGCCGTCCGCTGAAACGCGCGACGCCGAAACGCCTGTTGAATTCGTCGGCGTGTCCGGTGTTGCTCATCGGCTCCTGGTCGTGGTTGCCGATCGTGATGATGTACGGTAGCCCGCTCGGATACGCCGGCGGCAACGGCTGCTCGAGCTTCGACATGGCCTGCTCGGCATAGTCCCACTCGAAAGCCATCTCGGGACGGTTGATCAGATCACCGTTGTGGATGACGCCGACGATGTTTGCGGCGTCGCGATTCTGCATGATCCACTCGGTCTGCTTGTCGAAATGCGTCTGATTGTAGGGATCGACCACGTAGTTCTGCGTGTCGGGCATGATGGCGATCGTGAAATCGGGATCATGCGCTCGTCTCACGTAGAAGGTGACCGAGCTCCCCATGGTGGGATTCGCCGCGCTCGCCTCCAGCAAAATAGAACCCGGGGTCATCTGCGCGGCTGCAACCGGGCTCACCAGGCTGACCGACGGCGGTGCTCCGCACGTCACCCCGGGCGGGGGGACTGCGGGCGCTCCGCCGGTCCCTGCACCCGAACCACCTCCGCCAGCCACGGTACCGGCTGCGCCCGAGCTCCCTGGCGTACCTGAAACGCCGCTCGCAGAACCCCCAGCGGGCGCCTCGTCTCCGGGCATGCCATCCGGGATCGAGCTACAGCCGAGCAACATCAGGGCGCACCACGGGATGCGCTGCATGAGCGTCTTCATCGTTTCCCTCTCGCTCGCGCGCGTTTCAGTCGCAGGCGAACGCGTCGTTCGTGGTTGGTGTCACCGCGCTCAGTGGAGAGCGAAACGCACTTCTTCTGGAACTTTGTTCTTGGATCGTCACGAGCGAAACGCCGACGCAGGCCGCAGTCTCAGAATGGGGCCAAAAAACTCCCGAACCTTTGACTGACCCGCTCCTGCGCTTCCGCGCGTGGGATTGCTCGCGTTGCGGCTGAACCGAAGGGCTCCAGGTACGGTTCTCGCTTTGAGCCCACGGCATGAACCCGAGCAATCTTGCTTCGCCGTTCTTGTCGGCCGCACGAGCTGCCCCACGACGCGTGGCGCTCAGCATCGGTGGCAACTCGACGAGCTACGGCGAGCTCGCCCGCTTTGCGGGGCGCATCGCTTCGTGGCTGCTTCGCTCGAGCGTCGACGGTCACGTGGGGGTCTTCGCGCAGCGCAGCGCCACGGCCTATGCAGGAGTGCTTGGTGCGTGCATGGCCGGACGACCGTGGGTGCCCATCGGAGTCGACTTGCCCGTCGAGCGGCAGCTGACGTTGATGCAGCGGGGCGGAGTGCGCCTGTTGATTGCCGATCGCGCAGTGAATCCGCGCTTCTGTGAGGCAGGTGCGCTCGCCGTCTTGTGTCCTGAGAACCTTTCGGAGCTCGACGCGCTCGAGCCCCTCGAGCGGCCGAGGTCGGTAGC
>DATLIL010000231.1:0-9665 GCA_035539475.1 Polyangiaceae bacterium | reverse complement strand
CGGGATCGCAGAACGGCACCCTCGGCTTCAGGAGCTTGCAGTCTCCGCTCGAGGCCGCCTCGTCCCAGGCGAGCGCCGCCGGGCTCGGTCCGGACGAGACCTTACCCAGGATGCTGGTCATCGAGCTCGAGGGAGCAAGCTCCACCTGGAAAGTTCCAATCAGGTCGGTGCTCGTGGTGGCCGGAGGGGTCGCCCCGTCCGGCTTCTCGGCGTCGTCGGAGCATCCGCAAAGCAGCAAGCTCACTGCGCCCAGAACGCCAGTCGTCGAAAAGTTACAGAGAAGACGCCAGAAACGCATCGAATCGCCGTTTTACGATGGGTTGTGGCTCACGGGGCCGGAAAGCGATCAGTGTTGGCGGAAAAAAGATCGCCGCTACTGGGCAGTGAGCCGGAGCTCATCGAGTACCAAACCCTCGACCGAGACGAACTGGCTGATGAGCTCGGAGTCGCTGGCGGTGACGAGCACGGCGCCGTGGACGTCGTTGATGGCCACCTGACTGCCGGGCTGGAGTGTCCCGATCCTGTACAGCTCCTTCCCGCCCACGCCGTTGACCACGTAGGGGAAGCCGTCGATCGAGAAGCGCTCGTAGATGTGATCGTGCCCCGAGTAGACGACGCTCGCGCCCCATTCTCGATACGGCCAGCGCAACTCCGGCGATGAGCCGTGTGCGCCCGACGAGTAGGGCGGATGGTGGAAATAGACGATCTTCCAGCGTGCGCGCGAGGCGGTCAGGCGCTGCTCGAGCCAGGCAGCCTGTGCAGAGCTCGCGCCAATGCCGTCCGGTTCACGGGTGTCGCTGTCGATCGCGAACAGGTGAATGCCGTCTTGCACGACATCGTAGTAGCGCTCGTTGTGCGGCAGCTCGAAGTAATCGAGATACGGCTGGGCTCCCGGCGTCAGCCAGTCGTGGTTACCGAGGCTCGGAAAGAAGCGATTCTTCGACGCACCTTCACCGTACATCCCGCGGTAAGGAGCGATGAAAGTGTGGAAGTACTGGCCGATGTTCGCGTCGATGGTGTCGGCCGACCCCGACGGGTAGTTGTTGTCGCCGGTCGTGATGATGAAGGCCGGATCGAACTCGAGCACCAGCTCCGCCATCAGCTTCTCGTTCGAGCCCGAGGTGCCGTAGTCGCCGATGACGGCGAAGCGGGTCGGCGGCGGGGACGGCAACCCCGCGTCGACGGCTGCGTCCGGCGCTGCTGCGTCTGGCAGGGGAGGGATCGCCGTGGGCGTCGAGCCTCGGCCGCCGCGCTCGCTGCCGCCCGACTCGAGCTGGGAGCGCGCCCCACAGCCGAGCGCAAAACAGGCGATCAGCGCTGGAAACACGCTGGACGTGGCCGATCGGGCACGACGCTGGCGCCGCTGCATCGCTAGCGCGACCGCAACATACTCGGCGTCACGCTGTCAAGAAACGGCGTCGCCGAAGGACGGAGTGATCGCTTTTGCTTCGCGCCGTCCACAATAGAGGCGACGCGGAGGGGACTATTGTCGCTGCGCGGCGACGGCTGTTAGTGTGACTCCGTGCGCGCCCTTGGCACCTTTGCGTTCGTGCTCGCCGGCGTCGCCTGCGGACCTCAGCAGGAGCCCAGCCACGCGACGGCGCCCGGGCCCCTGCCCACGAGCTCCGCGCGCGCTGCCAAGGAAAAGCTCGGGCCGTACTACATGATCACGGCGCGCCGCAGCGTGGCCGCCGACGACAGCACTCCGAACCTGCGCTACGCCATCCTCGACGGTGTGCGGCTGGTGACCCAGCACGGCAAGCTGGAGCGAGCGCTGACGGTCGCCGAGCCGCCGCTGCAGCAGGTGGCGCGCATCCCGGAACATCTGGGCGCGGGTTACCTGTTCTGGAACCAGCGGGCGCTCTACCGGGCGCAGACCTTCACCGGCTCGCTCGTGGGCCTGACCGATCTCGGCGTGAAGCCGGCGCGCGTGTCGTTCGGGCCGAGCTTTGCCCTGATCAAGACCGAGCACGGCTTCTACACGATCGACCCGAAGAGCGGCGCCAGCAAGGCGAGCGGCATCAGCGGCCTGATCGACGTGGCGTCGCTACCCGACGGACGGAGCCTGGCGCTGACGTCGATCGGCGACGCGCTGGTGTCGCGCGATGCAGGCAAGCGCTGGACGAGCGTGCGTGATCGCCTCAAGGCGCCCGTGTACGAGCTGCGCGAGCAGCAGGGCGACCTGTGGCTGATCGAACGCGGGGGTGAGTCGTTGCGCTACGACACCAAGGGCGAGCTGACGAGGCACCCCACGCCGAAGTCCACGCCGTCGCCGGTGCACAGCGACAAGCGCTGGACGCTGCCGCTGACACCGCTCGAAGCCGCCGCGGAATCAGGCCTCAGGCACGACGACGACCATGCGCTCGTCGCCGTGAACGGTTCTGTCGTCACGATGGATCTGCAGAGCGGGCAGCTGCTTTCGTTCGGACGCGCGCTCTTGCCCTCGGCCAGCGATTGCCGGCTCCTGCGCACGAGCGCGGAGCTACTGATGTTCTGCGCTCAGCCGCGGGCGAGCATCGTGCGCGATCCGCTGGGCGCGGCCGTGATCGAGCGTTCTTTCCCGAGCGGGACGCAGGCGGCGTTCGCCGACGGTGCGCTCGTGCTGGGTGCAGGCTGTGACGGCGAGCTCGAGCCCGGCAAGGTCTGTGTGCGCAGTCCGGGCGGAGAGTACCGCGCCTTCGATCGGCGCATCGAGCTCAAGGGGCTGGCAGAGGCAGGCAAAGCGGCCGACATCGCGGTCGAGTGGTTGCCCAAGCGCGGCGGCGGCGCAGTCGGTGTGGTCTCGCGTCCTCACGCCGCCATCGTCGACGCCGCGAGCGGCCGCATCGTGCCGATCGCGAAGGAGCGCGCCAGCGAGTGGCTGAGCGCCGTGGCGTCGCCGGAGCGCGGGCGTTTGACGAGCTCGCGCGTGGCGACGGCCGACGGCAAGATCATCGGTTACGGGCGCGAGCGCAGCTTCGTGGTGGGGGCGGACGGACAGCTCGTCACCGGCGCGTTCGAGTTCAGCACCGTGCAGAGCTTCGCCGGGCAGGCGCTGGCCGTCGATCGCTCACAGCGCTACTTCGAGTCCAGCGACTTTGGCCTCAGCTGGAGCGAGGTGGACAAGGCCCCAGGGCTCGGCGCGCCGACGGCCTGCTCGGAGGTCGGCTGCCGCTCGGACAACTGGCTGCGCTTCGGCTGGGGACCGCTGGCGCCGGGGATGCCGGCTCCTACCGTCACCGTGCCCGCGCCCGGGCTGCGCGAGGGAGCCAAGCTGCCTCGCCTCGACTGTCAGGAAGATCAAGCACAGAGCCTGTCGACCAAGCGACTCAGCGCTCCGGTCGCCAGCGACGAGACGACCTACGACTTCGCGTTCGGCGCGCGCCAGGTGCTGATGTCACGCGGCGCGGCCACGCACTATCGCCAGGTTTCGTCGGCGCCAGGTGACGACGGCGTCGGCTTGTGGGCGCTGGTCTACGCACGTGCTCCGGCCGTGGTCGACTCCGATTCTGGTCCTGTTCCCGCCTCGACGGCCGAGCTCGCGCGCGAGAAGAGCGTCCAGTTCGTGCGGCCGTTCGACGCCGAGGCGAAGGTGAGCTCGGGCAAGCTCAGCTGGAAGGAGCAGGCCGCCGCAGCCATCCGCATCGGCGGCAGCTTTCCGAACCTGCAGATCAGTGACGGGGAGCAGCAGCAGGCGCTGGCCGTGGCCGCCGCGCCGCCGCTCTTCAGCGACGGGCTCCTGTTGAAGGAAGAATACGGTCCCGGGATCTGGCTCGGCGCCAAGAAGCCGCGGCCCATCTCGCTCGGCCAGGGTCGTGAGGACTTCGAGCTCAGGGACGCGGCGAGCCACGGCGGCGAGCTCGTCCTGCTCTTGATCGACGAGGCCACGCAGTCTCAGGTCATCAGCCTGGGCGGGAAACACGTACGCAAGGCCTTCGAGTTTCCCGCAGCTGCCAGCGCGCTGGCGCTGGGCCCGAAGGGAGAGCCTGCGCTGTTCTTCAGCAGCGTCGGCAGCGATCCACCGAGTGAGCAAGAGCCAGCGCTGCTGGTGCAGAAAGGCGCGGCGCCGCTCGAGCTGCCGCCCTGGTCCACGCTGAAACCCGCCACGGCGCCCGAGTGCGCCGCCGACCCCAGTGACCACCGCGTGCTGATCCGCACGCCGCGCTCCTGGCTCGATCTGACCCTCGCCTCCAATCCCCTGTCGGTGGCGGACGTGGATGGCGAGATGCTGGCGCTCGTCCGGGTCAGCGCTACGCGTTTCTGTCTCGAAGCGGTGGAGCTCGTCGGCGCCGAGGTTCAGTCAGGCGATATCACCATCCCCACCCGAGTCGTTGCGCGTTTCTCCGGGGGAGCCTCGGCCGCGCGCGTGGGCATCACGCTTGGTGCCGAATTCCGCCAGAGCCTGAGCTGCGAGCTGCACTAGGGAAACATGGGAACATCGCGACTGGGGGTGTGGTCGAACCGTGCTGCCTTGCACAAGTATGCCTTCTCCGCGGTGCTGCTGCTCGTTGCTGCTTGCGGCCCCAGCGGCGGCACCGCGCCCGAGGTGACACCCGGGCGCACCCTCGGTCCCGACCTGGAAGAGCTCTCGTCGAGCGAGCTCGTGGTGGTCAGCGCCACGCCGCAGGAGCGCGCAGAGCTGAAGTCGCCGCTGACGCTGGTGTTCAACAAGCCGCTGCGCTCGCTGTCGCTGGCCGAAGACATGCCGCTGCCGGCGATCGCGATCGAGCCCGCCGTGGACGGCGCCTGGCAGTGGGACGGCACCAACGCCATCACCATGGCGTCCGTCGGCGGCGTGTTGAAAGCCGCGACCCGCTATCGCGTCACGGTGCCCAGGGGCCTGCGCGCGTCGGACGGCACGAGCCTGAAGGCGCCGTACGTCTTCGAGTTCGAGACGCCACGACCGAAGCTCGAGGACGTGACGCCCTCGGGGGACGGCGAGGCGCTCGACCCGAACGCCTGGTTCAAGCTCGTCTACGATCAGTCGATCGCAGCCGAGGCTTTGAAGAAGGCTCTCGTTCTGCAGGCGGAAGCCAGGCGCATCGACGTCAGCGTCCAGCCCGACAAGGAAGTCCCCTACGGCTTCGAGGTGCGCCCACTGGAGAAGCTGCCGCTCGATTCCGTCATCGAGCTGCGTGTCGGTCCGGAGCTCGTCGGCACTTCGGGGCCGTTGCCGTCGGCGCGCGAAGAAGTGCATCGCTTTCGCACTTATGGTCCGCTCGAGGTGACCATCGACTGCCAGCTTCCGGCGGAGTGCCGCGAGTATCCGCGCTTGCGCTTCTCGAACCCCGTCAAGGTGGCCGACCTGCGGCGTGTGGTCGCCTACTCGCGCGGAACCCTGCACTACGTGCCCGACGGCCAGGAAACAGTGTCGAGCATTCCGCTCGGGGCCACACCCGGCGTGAAGCAGGAGGTCAGCGTCGGCGCCGAGCTGCGCGACGTCTTCGGACAACGGCTGGGCAAGAAGTTCCAGGCCGCGTTCCGCATGGCCGAGCCGCCCCCGAGCGTGTCCGTCGGGGCCGAAGACGGCTTCCTGGAGCTGGCGTACGGCACGTCCGTGGCCGTCGGTTCGAGCAAGCTGACGGCGATCGAGCTCACCACGGTGAAGCTGTCGCCCGCCGATCTCGCGAGCTACTTCGCGCCCAATACGCAGGCTGGCGCAGACGAACGGCTCGCCTTCCTGCGCGCCTTGCCTCATGCGCGAAAGCATCGCTTGCCGGTGTCCGCGCCCGTCGATGATTTCAAGATCCAGCGCTTTCCCATGACACGCGCGCTCGAGGGTGAGAGCCACGGTTCCTTCGCCATGATCGCCGAGGGCCAGGGCGCTGGTGAGGCGGAGCTGCACGTCTTGCACCCGACCAATCTGGCGCTGACCTCCAAGCTGTCGCGCCGCGGAGGAATGGTCTGGGTCACGCGTCTGTCCGACGGTCGTCCGGTGCCGGGCGCTGTCGTCGAGTTGCTGGGCCTCGGTCCGGAGCGCAAGGTGGTGGCCGACAAGAACGGCGTCGCGCGCCTCTCTGGCGAGGAGCTGAAGAGCCTGCAGCAGGGCGATCATCGCGCGCTCGTCATCGCGCGCTCTGGCGCTGACTGGGCCTATCAGCGTGTCGACGCCGCCCGTGAGTCACCGCCTTACGACTACTCGACCGATCTCGACTACGAGCCGCGCGTGCTCGGAAGCGTGTTCGTCGATCGCGGCATCTATCGCCCCGGCGAGCCCGTGTACGCCAAGGGCTGGGTGCGCCGCGAGACCGAGCGCGGTACCGAGGCTCTCGCTGGTCGCAAGGTGCGGGTGATGCTGCGCTTTCGCGAACAGGCTCTCGCCGAACAGGTCGTGCTGAGCAACGAGTTCGGCGGCTTTTTCGCCAAGTTCACCCTGCCGCGGCATGCTTCGCTCGGTCACTACTCGCTCGTGGCCGAAGGCGAAGGGCTCGCCGCGGACACGAGCTTCAGGCTAGGCGAGTACCGTTCGCCCGAGTTTTTCGCGGAGATGCGCGCGGTGCAGAGCGAGCTCGTGCGCGGCGACGAGGCCCGCTTCGACTTGAGTGGCGAGTACCTGTTCGGCGCCAAGATGGCCGGCAGCACCGCCGATTTCAGGGCACGGCTCGATCCCACGTCGTTCGTACCGCCTGGCGCCGAGGGCTTTGCGACCGATGCCTGGGAGCAGGTCGAGTCCGCGCGCGTGAGCTCGAGCGCGGCGCTGCCCAGCGCCAAGCTCGATGCGCAGGGTCGTCATCAGGCGCGAGCCAGCACGCGCTTCGACGGTTACGGACCGGCGGCGCTCAACCTGTACGCCGCGGTCAAGGACGTGACGCAGCAGGAGACCGGAGCCAGCGCCAGCATCCTGGTGCACCCGGGCACCTTCTACCTTGGTCTCAGGGCGCCGGAGCAGACGCCGCGCGCGGGCCGGACCTTTCGACCGCTCGTCATCGCCGCTCAGCCCGACGGTAAACGACGCGCCGGTGTGCCCGTCACTCTCGAGCTCTACCAGCAGCGGGGCGACGAGCCCGCCAGCAAGGAACCCGCCAAGCCGATTTCGAGCTGCACGCTGACGACCACGGCAAGGACGGCCGGCTGTGAGCTGCGGGCGACCAAGTCCGGTCACTATTACGTGCTCGCCAAGGGCAAGGACGAGCGCGACAACCCGCTGCACGCCGCGGTCTGGTTGTGGGTCACGGGCGCGAAAGCGGAGCTCGCATGGCTACCTGGCGAAGACGAAGACGAGAGTGAGCTCGGCCTGAAGCTCGACAAGACGACGTACCTTCCCGGCGACGTGGCGCGAGCCAGGGTCCGCGTGCCCTGGAAGAACGCCGAAGTGCTGCTCACGCTGGAGGGCGCTGGCGTCTACTGGTCGGAACAGCGGCGGCTGCCCAGCGGCAAGGGCGAGTTCTCGATTCCGGTCGACACACGCATCGCCACCAACGCCACCGTCGCGCTTCACGTGACACGCGGGCGCAGCAAGCCGGTCCTCCAGGATTCCGGCGATGAGGACGACAAGCCGCTGTTGCTCACCACCTCCACCGAGCTCGCCATCGATCAGGAGCCGAAGCGCCTGCGCGTCGAGGTGCTGCCCGCGTTGAGCGACGCGCAGCCGGGTGAGCGGGTGAAGGTGCGCCTGCGCGTGCGCGACGGCGCCGGTAGAGGCCGTCGTGCCGAGCTCGCGGTCTACGCCGTCGACGAGGGCGTGTTGATGCTGACCGGCTACACCACGCCGGACGTGTTCGACGATTTCACGCCGCAGCGGCCGAACATGCTCGGCTTCGCCGACACACGCTCGAACCTCGGTCGCCTGTTCGATCCGGACCACGGCTACGGCTTCGGTATCGGCCACGGGCGCCTGGGCGGCTCGGGCTACGGACGTGCGCCCAGTGTTCGCTCCGGCGCACGGCCCGCGCGCAAGAGCTTCGCCACGACGCCGTACTTCGAGCCGCACGTGGTGACGGACGCGCAAGGGGACGCGGAGGTCGCGGTGCCGCTGGCCGAGGCGCTCACGCGCTACCGCGTGATGGCGGTCGCCACCACGCCGGACGATCTGTACGGCTCGGGCGCTGCCGGGATCACCACGAGCTTGAAGCTCATGGCCCGTCCTGCCCTGCCGCGTTTTGCCCGCGTCGGCGACAACTTCAAGGCAGCCGTGGCGTTGACCAGCAAGGGTTTCGAACCCGGTGAGGTGCGCGTCAAGATCAGCGCCCAGGGCCTGACCGTGCACGGTCCGAGCGAGAAGGTCGTCAAGCTCGGCCGCGATGTCAGCGTCGACGTGGCCTTTGCCGTGAGCACCCAGGCAGCGGGCAAGGCCAAGGTCCGCTTCGACATCCAGGCTGGCGATCGCCACGACGCCGTGGAGCACGAGCTGCCCGTGACGCTGCCGCTCGTGCCGCAGGCAGTGGCGGCTTACGGCAAGACCGATCGCCTGGCAGGGGAACGACTGGGCGATCTACGGGCCATGCGCCGCGACTACGGCGGGCTCGAGGTGACCCTCTCGTCCACGGCGCTGGTCGGCCTCGACAACGGCTTCGAGCAGCTGATCGAGTACCCCTACGGCTGCACCGAGCAGCTCTCCAGCCGGCTCTTGCCGCTCCTGCCGCTGCGCGATCTGGCGAAGGACTTTGCCATCGCGCTGCCCGCCAAGGTCGACGACGAGGTTCAGGCGACGATCGCCAAGATCATCGAGCGCCAGGACGAGGAAGGTGGCTTCGCGCTCTGGCCCGGCGGCACGCCCTACGCCTGGCTCACGGCCTATGTCTTTCGCACCCTGGACGAAGCGAAGAAGCGGGGCGCGCCCGTGCAGGAAGCGGTGCTGGCTGGTGCTTACGACTACCTGGTCCGCTTCCTGGAGGCTGCCGACAAGGGCAACATCGACGACGAGACACGTGCTTACGTGGGTTACGTGCTCGCCGAATATGGTCGCCCCGATCACGCGAGCCTGGTTGGTCTGTATCAGGGTGAACGCGACCTGCCCCTCTTCAGTCGCGCTCTCCTGTTGCACGCCTTCGCGCTGGCCAAGGGCGGCGATCAGGCCTTCCAGAAGACCCGCCGCGAGGCGATCGACAAGCTCGGCAAGCTCTTGACCGCGAGCGTCCACCTCGACGGCAACCGCGCGCTGGTGCAGACGGAGAGCAAGGACTACGCGCTCTTCTTCGATTCGGCGGCGCGCACCACCGCGATCGTCTTGCGCGCTCTCTTGGCCGCCAACCCGAAGCACCCGCTGGCGGAGAAGCTGGCGCGCGGTCTGCTCTCTCAGCGCCGCCAGGGTACCTGGCGATCGACGCAGGAGACGAGCTTTGCCCTGCTCGCGCTCGACGCCTACCGCAAGGCTCAAGAAGCCGCGGTTCCCAACTTCGAGGCCAGCGTCTGGCTCGGGCAGCAGAAGCTCGGCCAGAGCGCGCACCGCGGACGCAGCCTGGGCGTCAAGAGCCTGAACGTCGCCACGCAGAACCTCGATCCGCGTCGTGACGTGCTCGCCATCGAGAAGGTCGGCAGCGGGACCCTCTTCTACGAGGCGCTCCTGCGCTACGCGCCCAAGCAGCTGCCGAAGACCGATCTCGACCGTGGCTTCACGGTGCAGCACGTGCTGTCGCGGCTGCCCCAGAGCGGAGGAAACGAGAGCGAGTTTTCGATCGGCGAAGCGGTGCTGGGAGAAGTCGTCGTGACGACGCCGTCGCCGCGCTCGTTCGTGGTCATCGACATCC
>DATLIL010000230.1:0-12643 GCA_035539475.1 Polyangiaceae bacterium | reverse complement strand
GCACCTACCGCCAGCTCATCGACGGGATCACATTTGCGGTAGGGTTGGCAGCTGAGCGCCAAGCAGCCGGCCGCGATCGTTGCTAGCCGCAACATGTCCAAGACCTACGGACTCGACCGCTGCCCGTATTGGACAAATGTGACCCCCTCCCGGGATCATTTTTCTTGCCGGTAGGCGTGGATGAACTGGTCGAACCTCGTCTCGCCGGTTCGACTCTGCAGGTAGCTCGTGGGGCTCATGCTCGAGAACTCGACGAAGTCCCGGATCATGTGGGACTGATCGAAGTACCCGCACTCGAGCGCGAACGTTGCCCACGACGGAGGACCGCTCAGCATCGCGATGCGCTGTTTGACGCAGTGAAAGCGCTGGAGGCGGGCGTAGAGCTTCGGCGTCAGGCCGACCTCCGTCTCGAAGACCTGGATGAACCGGCGCCGACTGAGGCCGACCATCGTCGCGACTTCTCCGACACTCACACGGTTCACCCCGTCACGGAACGCAGCCATGGCGGCGCGGGCGGCAGGATGGACCGGTCGCGCGCGTTGCAGTCTCCGTAGCAGCGCGGCTTCCACGAGTCGAAATCGCTCGCCCGACGAGCGAGCCTCGACCAGCTGCTCGCGAAGGTTCCGGCCGTCGCAGCCCCAGAGATCATCGAGCTTCGCGTGGTCGTCGACGATCTCCGCGGGCGAGATGCCGAGGAAGGGAAGGGCACCGCCCGGCCGGAAGTGGACGCCGACGATCGACGCGCGGTGGGGCCATTCGAGTAGGACGCTGCGGGTACGTGTTCCGGCCACGACCGCGCCAGAGTGCGTCTGCACCGCCCCTGGAATCGCCGGGTCGTAGACCCGGGCTTCCTCCTCGAAAAGGTTGATGGCGAGGCCGACGGCTCCTCCACTGGGAAGCACCCGCTCGCGCGTTCGTGGAGGTGCGTCCGAGCAGTACCAGATGCGCTCGATGAACCTGTCGAGCGGTGGCGACGGCGTTCGCCCGAGGTACTCCATGGCGATTCCAGCATACGCCCTTGCCGAGGCTAGAGTTTCGGCGATTTGCAGCTAGGATGCGGCCGTGAACGAAGAGCGCGATCGCCATCGCAGGCAACTCGAGAGTGCGATCGAGCTGGCGCAGGGGGTCCTGGCCGCCGCCGAGAACGGGGGCGCAGATCCGAAAGCGATCGCGGGAGCTCGCTCCACGCTCGTGACCGCCCACGCCGCTCGCGCTCGAGACGCACGCTACGGAGCGGGACAGCTCTCGCTAGGCGCTCAGCGTGCTCCGACGCGTGACGCTTGCGACGATGGCTGGCAGCGTGTCGAGGAGATCGTGGCCGTGGCGGAGGCGTCCGCTGCGGAAGCAACCCGCCTGGCGCTCATGCTCGACAACTATGCGGCGTCGAAGGCAGCTCGGGCCGCCGAAGCCGCGGCGCGGGACGCTCGCCGCCTCGTCGAGGAGCGGAATCACGCGTATACGTTTCATGCCGACCCTGGTTTCTCGTTCGGCGAGGGCTGGTATCTCGCCGCTGCGGCAGTGCTCTCTGGCGTGGCGATCCAGATCGAGCCCGAAAAGTCGCAGACCTCTCAGGCTGAGCAGTTTCTTCGCGACGCTGGCCTGAGCTCCTGGTTTCAAGCGTATCGCTCGCGCCCGCGCGCGAACAAACACCTTCCCGAGATCGTGGCGCGTGTCTTCCGCACCGACCCGCTCTCTGCCCAGCGCAGGCTCCGGGTCGCGTTCCTCGGCGACGCACCGATCCCGCAGGCTGTCAGCGACTGGATCGATCGGAAGCTCGCCGGCGCTTCAGCGCAGAAGAAGGTCCTGCTCTGGGTCCGTCACGGCGCGCACCACCCGATGCGCAACACGGCGTATCCCGAGCTCGTCGAGCTCAGCCAGCGAGCGCTGTCCGCCGAGCTCGTGCCTGTCCTCGTCGGCGATGCGATCCGGGGCGAAGTTCCGGCGGGCGCAGCCGATTTGACGCTGTTCTGGAAGGACCCGCTCTTTCAGGGCCCGGACATGCGGCGCGCGCAGCTTCAGTTCTTCGAGCACCTGAGGGACACGCATGGCCTGGTCGGTCAGGTCGGCGTCACCACCGCGGGAATGGATGGTCCCGCGCTGCTCGGGCTACCCACGATGTATCTCACGGACGCCCCGAACCCCAGGCTCGGCGAGTGGGTTGGAGCGGTTCCCGGTTACCGCGAGGTCGTGCGCGGCGACGGCTACCTCGAGCACATCAGCCAGGCACTACGAAGCTGGGTCGCGCCATGAAGGCGGGAGATTTCTCGACACCTCGAGAGTCCCGAAGCTCTTGCTCGTTCGCGCGCCGACCTGTTTCACCCATGCGGCCATGGCGTTCACGCCTTCTTCGAGGCTGACGCGGTCCCGGTAGCCGAGCACGGCGTGCGCCTTGGCATGCGACGCATGGGTGTGCGTGACTTCGAAACGCGCGGGCAGGTACTGGGGTCGAAAGGGAACACCCATCGCGCGGCTGACCGTCTCGCCGAGCTCGTTGACGCTGGTGGGAAGGTCGGCCCCGATGTTGAAGATCTGGTCGTAGGCGTCAGGCCGTTGAATGGACGTTGCGATGATCGGCGCCACGTCCGAGACGTGACTGAACGCACGCGTCTGCGTCCCGTCGCCAAAGATGGTGAGCGGGTCGCCGCGCAAGATCTGGTTCATGAAGATACCGACCACGTTGCGATAGCGATCGCCGATGTTCTGTCGCTCGCCGTAGACGTTGTGGGGACGGAAGATGATGGAGCGCAGGCCGAAAACCTCGCGGCTGATGCGTAGCTCCTGCTCGACCGCCGCCTTGGCGATGCCGTAAGGGTCCTCGGGCGCGGTCGGCATTACCTCGGTCACCGGCGGCGGAGCGTGGCCGTAGACGGCGATGGAGGAGGTGAACACGAAACAACGCACGCCGTGATTGATGGACGCGTTGATCAGATTCACGCTGCCGATCAGGTTGTTCTGATAGTTGAAGCGCTTGATGAAATGGCTCAGTCCTTCGGCCGCGTAGGCCGCGAGGTGAAAGACGTAAGCGAAGCGGTGTTCGTCGAAGAGCCGATCGACGAGCTCGACGTCGAGAATGGAGCCAAGGGCGAAGGTCGCCCGGGCGTCGACGTTGCCCTGGAACCCTCCCGAGAGATCGTCCAGCGCCACGACCTCGTGGCCGAGCGCCAGGAGCTCGCTCACCACGTGTGAGCCGATGAACCCGGCAGCTCCGGTCACGAGGACCTTGGCGCCAGCCGACCCGCCCTGAGCTGCGATGGGAAACACGCGCCCCCTTATCACAGCTCGGTTCCGCGCTCATTCCGAGGTTTCGGTCAGGCGATTGGCCAGCGTCGTCAGGGTGTAGACGCTCACGCCCGTCAGCACCTCCAGCGCTTGCTGGTGGGTGTAACCGGCGGCGCGGAAGTCGTCCCAAACCCGC
Organism: Polyangiaceae bacterium; assembly: GCA_035539475.1. GTDB lineage: Bacteria > Myxococcota_A > Polyangia > Polyangiales > Polyangiaceae > PMG-095. The sequence goes on along the minus strand of DATLIL010000230.1, from coordinate 9,228 downwards.
CGGGACACGTCGCCGCGCTCTTCGAGCAGCGCCAGCACGAAGCGGCGCAGTGCCTCCAGGCGCGCATTCGCCAGCGGTTCGCCTAGCTCCAGCGCGCCGACCAGCTCGCTGGGCGCCTGCAAGCGCTTCAGCGCGCGGCGGTGGAAGTCGAGGCAGAACTTGCAGCTATTGAGCCGACCCATGGTCATGGCCAGCACTTCGCGCTCGAGCGGCTCCAGCGAGCTCTTTTCGAAGGCGTCCAGGCCCGTCAGCGCGGCGCCCAGCATCATCGGCGAGCTGGCGTAGCGGGTCAGCGGCGCCGGCAGCATGCCGAATGCCTTGCGCGTCTGAGCCAGCGGCTCGCGCGCGCCAGCAGGGGCCGTGTTTTCGTCGAATCGGGGGAAATCGCGGTGTGTCATGAGTTACTCCATATGATTGTCAATGCAACTAATTAGGCGAACAGAAGCCCTTACGGGCTGGGGAAGGGCCGTGGTGCCTAACGCAGGTTGGACAGAATGCGCGTCAGCGTGCGGTGCGTGACGGCCAGGTCGCGCTCCGGAATATCGTGCTCGAGCCGTTCCACGATCTTGCGCGCCAGCGGCACGAGCTTGGGCTGCAGCGCCTTGCCGGCTCGGGTCAGCCAGATTTCATTCGAGCGGCCGTCGTTCGGGTCGTTGCGACGCTGGACCAGGCCACCCTTTTCCATCGTGTCGATGATGCGCGACATGGTCGGCCGGTCGCGCATCGTGCTCTCGCTCAGCGCCGACTGGCTCTGCCCGTCTCGCTGCCACAGGCGTACCAGGACGATCCACTGCTCCGGCGTGAGCTCGAGCCCATGCTCCGAGAACTCGCGGTACGTGACCGAGCGGATCTGCTGATAGCAGGCGTGAATCAAGAAGGGCAGCGCCCTTTCCAGCACGACGTCATCGCCATCGAATTGGCCTTTCACCCTTCCTATCTAGACCCGGAGCAAAAGGTTGTCAATGCAACTAAGTGCGCGCGCGCTCACGGACGCTTGGAACGGCGGCCCCAGGCCACGAACAGGGAGAGGGCGACGAGCAGGAAGTTGAACGGGGTGTTCGCCGCTTCTCCGCGCGAAAAGTGGAAGACGATCGCGCTCGCTTGCAGCGCCGCGCAGCCGATCGCAGCGAGCACGGTGAGCCCTGGCTTGATGCGGGTAAGGGTGGGCAGCACGAGTCCCAGGCCGCCCAGGAGGTCGAAGACGGCGGTGGTGTAGAGGAAGCCCGGCGAGACCTGCCCCATCCACGGCATCTTCGCCGCGAGCTCCGCAATGGGTGTGACGAGCTTCCAGATGCCGGTGCCGGTAAAGGTCAGCGCCAGCAGTCCTTGCACGACCCACAGGCCGATGTTCAAACCCTTCGAGGTGGTCATGGATCCTTTCGCTGCTCCATGGTTACTATTAGTGACCAGGGCGACATTACACACCGCCCGGGCGACGAGAAGGAGGCACTTTGAAGTTACTTGGGAACGGCAAGCTCTCCGCCAGCTTCGACGCGGATTGTAACGCCACGCGCGAGATCCTGAACCGTGTGGGCGACAAGTGGAGCGTCTTGGTCGTGGTGCTTCTCGGTGAGGGGACCAAGCGTTTCAACGAGCTCAAGCGGGCGATCGACGGCATCTCGCAGCGCATGCTCACGTCCACGCTTCGCGGCCTCGAGCGCGATGGGCTCGTCAAGCGCACGGTCCACCCGACGAACCCCCCACAGGTGGAGTACGCCCTGACCAAGCTCGGACGCACGCTGCTCGAGCCGGTCAGCGTGCTCGCCATCTGGGCGCAGGGGCATCGCGCAGAGGTGATGCGGGCTCGCGACGCCTTCGACCGAAAGCCGGACCGAGCGGCTCGGTCGGGCCAAGTGAGCGAATAAGCAGCGTTTTTGAGAAAGGTCGCCGGCGTGTCGATCCGGGGCACTCTCGTTCGTCGCCGCAGCAAGAGGAGCTACGTCATGTCAAAGCTACGGGTTAACGCGTTCTCGATCTCGATTGACGGTTACGGCGCCGGTCCTGACCAGGGTCTGGCCAATCCGCTGGGCGCCGGAGGGGAGGCGCTGCACGAGTGGGTCTTCGGGACGAAGACGTTCCAGAGAATTCATGCCGACTTCGCTGCATCGCTGATCGGTGACAAGGTCGGCCGTGGAGGCGTCGACGACGACTTTGCCGCGCGCGGCTTCGAGAACGTCGGCGCCTGGATCATGGGCCGCAACATGTTCGCGCCGTCGCGGGGCCCCTGGCAGCCCGACGACGATTGGAAGGGCTGGTGGGGCAAGAACCCGCCCTACCACGTGCCCGTCTTCGTGCTGACGCACCATGCTCGTGCGCCCATCACGATGGAGGGCGGAACGACGTTCCACTTCGTCACCGACGGCATCCAGGCCGCGCTCAGCCGCGCAAAGGAGGCGGCGCAGGGCAAGGACATCCGGCTCGGCGGAGGAGTGGCCACCGTTCGCGAGTACCTCACAGCCGGCCTGATCGACGAATTGCACCTCGTGGTCTCTCCGGTGCTTCTGGGCAGGGGCGAGCACCTCCTCGCCGGCATCGACACGGTGAGCCTCGGCTACGAGTGCACGGAGCACGCCGGCACGGAATACGCCTCCCACGTCGTTCTGACGAAGTAACCAGCAAGGAGCAGCGCTGTGAAAGTCATCACGCCAGAGCGCGCGGACGATACGCGATTGCGCGGCGAGGTCGAGCGGCAGCGGACGTCGTGAGCAGTTAGCGCGGCCGGGCCGGCTCGAACAACTCAATGGGATTTCCGTCGGGATCCTCGATCTGGATCTGGCTTCCGCCCGGGCCTGTCTCCACTTCGTTCCGAAAACGAAGGTCGGCTTTCTTCAAGCGTTCGATGAACGTGGGCAGATCGCTCACCCGCAGGACGACGCGATTCCATCCGCCGGATTCCTGCTGCTGCCCGCCCGGCATCGGTCGGGAGCCCGATGCTTGCGGACCGCTGAGCAAGAGATGAGCGTCGCCGAGCGACACGCTGGCGAACGCCGGAAGGTGCTGGTGATCGAGGGTGAAGCCCAGGTGCGTCGTGTAGAACGCGACGGCCCGAGCCACGTCCTTCACTTGGTAGCGGACGCCATGCACGGCCTGAATGAACGGGTGCTCGTCGGCCATTTCTCGTCTCCTGGTAGCACTTCGGGGCAAGAGCCGGACCGCTTGACAATAGATAAGCCGTGGCTTATGAATGGGTCATGCAAAGCGCGGCCACGGCCGAAAACAAGGTCTTCCAGGCACTGGCCGACCCCAGCCGCCGGGCGATCTTCGAGTCGCTCACCCGCGGCGAGGCGGCCGTCAGGGACCTCACGGCGCGCTTCGACATCTCGCAGCCGGCGGTCTCGCAGCACCTCGCCGCGTTGAAAGACGCCGGTCTGGTGAACGGCCGGCGCGAGGGGCGCCTCGTCTACTACCGGGTGGAGCCCCGCGGGATGAAACCGCTCATCGACTGGATCGCGCACTACCGCGCCTTCTGGACGGAGCACATCGATCGCTTGGAACGACTGCTGGAGAAAATGGACGAATGACCATCACCGACAACACCGTACCGTCGCAAACTGAATCCATTGCGTTCGATTTCGATTTGCCGCACGCACCCGAGAAGGTGTGGCGGGCGCTCACCAACCCCGAGTTGCTCGCGCAGTGGCTCTTGCCTGCAGTCGGTCTCAAGCTCGAGCCGGGGGCGGCGTTCATGTTCAAGTCGCAGCCGTATCCTCCCTGGGACGGCACCGTGAACTGTGAGTTCGTCGAGATCGAGGCGCAGCGAAAGCTCAGCTACCGCTGGATCGTCGGCAACATGGAGATCGACACCGTCGTGACGTTCTCACTCACACCGACGCCTTCGGGCACGCGCCTGTCACTGCTGCACACGGGCTTCAAGCCGCACCAGCAGGGCGCCTTCGGCGGTCAGCGTTACGGCTGGAACATGATGGGCGGCAAGCTCATCGCTCTGCTGGCGGGTCTGTCATGAGCAAGTGGACTCGGCAGTTTCACCGCTGGGTGTCCATCGTCTTCACGCTCACCGTGGTCGCGAATTTCGTGGCCATGGCCCTGAAACCGGGGCAGCAGCCGCCGCCCGCGGTGACGTACTCGCCGCTGCTTCCGCTGTTCTTGCTGCTGTTCACCGGCCTCTACCTCTTCGCGCTACCGTACTTCCGCCAGCGACGCAGCGAGACATGAGTGCGAAGAAGACCTCCTCGAACCAGCACCCGGCCGACAGCCACGCTCTGATTCGCGTTCAGGGTGCGCGGGAGAACAACCTCAAGGACCTCAGCGTCGAGATCCCCAAGCGCCGGTTGACCGTGTTCACCGGCGTCTCGGGCTCGGGCAAGTCGTCGCTGGTGTTCGGCACCATCGCGGCGGAGTCGCAGCGGCTGATCAACGAGACCTACAGCGCGTTCGTCCAGGGGTTCATGCCGACGCTGGCACGGCCCGAGGTCGACGTGCTGGAGGGGCTGACGACAGCGATCATCGTCGACCAGGAGCGAATGGGCGCCGATCCTCGCTCCACTGTCGGTACGGCGACCGACGCGAACGCGATGCTGCGCATCCTCTTCAGCCGCCTGGGCAAGCCGCACGTCGGGCCGCCCAGCGCGTTTGCGTTCAACGTCCCCTCGGTGCGCGCGACCGGGGCGATCACGGTCGAGAAGGGTGCGCGCAAGGCAGAGAAGGTCGTCTTCAATCGCTCCGGCGGCATGTGCCCGCGCTGCGAGGGCCGCGGCTCGGTCAGCGACATCGACCTTTCGCAGCTCTACGACGACAGCAAATCGCTGAACGACGGAGCGCTCACCATCCCCGGCTACAGCATGGAGGGCTGGTACGGCCGCATCTTCCGCGGCTGCGGCTTCTTCGATCCGGACAAGCCGATCAAGAAGTTCAGCAAAAAGGAGCTTCACGACCTGCTCCACAAGGAAGCGACCAAGATCAAGGTCGACGGCATCAACCTGACGTACGCAGGTCTGATCCCGACGATCCAGAAGTCGATGCTGTCCAAGGACATCGACTCACTGCAGCCTCACATCCGCGCCTTCGTGGAGCGCGTGGCCACTTTCGGCACCTGTCCCGATTGCGGCGGCACGCGGCTCAACGAGGTGGCCCGATCCTCCAAGATCAAGGGCAAGAATATCGCCGAGGCCTGCGCGATGCAGATCAGCGATCTGGCCCAGTGGATCGCGGGTCTGGAACAGCCGTCCGTCGCGCCGCTCGTGGCGGCACTCCGGCACACACTCGACTCGTTCGTGGAGATCGGCCTGGGCTACCTCAGCCTCGATCGCCCGTCCGGCACGCTGTCCGGCGGCGAGGCCCAGCGCACCAAGATGATCGGCCACCTCGGGTCGTCGCTGACGGACGTGACCTACGTCTTCGACGAGCCGACGATCGGGCTGCACCCCCACGACATCCAGCGGATGAACGACCTTCTGCTGCGCCTGCGCGACAAGGGCAACACCGTCCTCGTGGTCGAGCACAAACCGGAGACCATCACGATCGCCGATCACGTCATCGATCTCGGGCCCGGTGCCGGCTCAGCCGGCGGTGAGGTGGTGTTCGAGGGCAGCGTCGACGGACTGCGAGCCAGCGGCACGCTCACCGGGCGTCACCTGAGCGATCGGGCGGCGCTGAAGCCGTCGCTGCGCAAGCCGAAGGGCGTGCTGAAGGTGCGTGGCGCCCGCAAACACAACCTCAAGAACGTCGACGTCGACATCCCGCTCGGGATGCTGGTGGTGGTGACGGGCGTGGCCGGCTCGGGCAAGAGCTCGCTGATCCACGGCTCCGTGGCGGGGCGCGAAGGAGTCGTGGCGGTGGACCAGACACCGATCCGCGGCTCCCGGCGGAGCAATCCGGCGACGTACACCGATCTGCTCGAGCCGATCCGCAAGGCCTTCGCGAAGGCTACCGGCGCGAAGCCGGCATTGTTCAGCGCCAACTCCGAGGGCGCCTGTCCGACCTGCAACGGCGCCGGGGTGATCTACACCGACCTCGCGATGATGGCCGGCGTCACCACCGTTTGCGAGGATTGCGAGGGCCGGCGGTTCCAGGCGTCGGTGCTGGAGTACCGCCTGGGTGGACTCAACATCGCCGAGGTGCTCGACCAGTCCGTCGAAGAAGCCACTCGCTTCTTCGGCGCCGGCAAGGCGCAGACACCGGCCGCGCACGCCATTCTGCAGCGCATGGCCGACGTGGGGCTCGGCTACCTCCGGCTCGGCCAACCCCTCACGACGCTGTCGGGTGGTGAGCGCCAGCGGCTCAAGCTGGCGACGCACATGGGCGCCGATGGTGGCATCTACGTGCTCGACGAGCCGACCACCGGATTGCACCTGGCCGACCTCGAGCAGCTGCTCGCGCTGCTGGATCGGCTGGTCGAGTCCGGCAAGTCGGTCATCGTGATCGAGCACCATCAGGCGGTGATGGCGCACGCGGACTGGATCATCGATCTCGGGCCGGGCGCCGGCCATGACGGCGGGCGAATCGTGTATGAAGGGACCCCGGCGGACCTCGTGGCGGCGAGGTCGACGCTGACCGGCGAGCACCTGGCCGTATTCGTCGGTAGCTCTCCCAAGGCCAAGAGGAGATCCTCATGAGCAAAGCGAAGACGAAGGCGAAGGCCAAAGCCAAGCCGAGCAAGCCAGCGTCCAAGGCCAAGGCGAAGGCCAAGACCGCGCCGAAGGCGGAGCTCGACTGGCGAGGGGAGACCCTGGAGCGCATGCGAGCGCTGATCTTGGAAGCCGATCCGGCGATGACCGAGGAGCGCAAGTGGGCCAAGCGCACGAACCCGCTTGGCGTGCCTGTCTGGTCGCACGGCGGCATCGTCTGCACCGGGGAGACGTACAAGGAAGTCGTGAAGCTCACGTTCTTCCAGGGCGCCAGCCTGCCGGACCCGTCGCGCCTCTTCAACTCCAGCCTGGATGGCGGTACGCGAAGGGCGATCGACATTCGCGAAGGGCAGAAGGTCGACGCGCGCGCGTTCAAGGCGCTGGTGAAGGCCGCCGTGGCGCTGAACGCCGCGCCGGCAAAGAAGCGATAGACCTTTCGGACCGAGCATGAAGCGCGCGCTCCGGACCGCCCTGATCTTGCTTGCGGTCTTCGCCGGCGCGGCCCTGATCCTGGGCCTGCTCGTGGACTTCGACGCCGGTGACGTGCGGCGCTGGCTCGTCGCCTCCCGGGAGCGCCCGGGGCTGGTCTTCGCGGCCGTCGTCGCGCTGCTCGCGGTCGACAGTGTCCTCACCGTTCCAACCATCGGCACCGTGCTCGCGGCGGGCTACCTGCTCGGCCCGTTCTGGGGCGCCCTCGGCTCGTTCACCGGCATGATGCTGGCCGGGTCCATCTGCTACTGGGGTGGCCGCATCGTCGGCTCGCGGCGCTGGACGAGCTCGGACGCGGCCGTCAGCGAGGTAGGGCCGGCGGCGTTGCTCGTTGCTCGCAGCGCCCCGATGTTGCCCGAGGTGGTGAGCGCCATGGCTGGCTCGGGCCGCATGCGCCCGCATCGCTACTACCTGTACTTCGGGCTCGGCAATCTGCCGTTCGCGGTGCTGGTCGCGTACGCAGGCAGCGTCAGTACGCTCGAGCGTCCGTGGCCGGCGATCGTGGCCGGCGTCGCCGTTCCCGCTGCCGGCGCGGCGTTCGTACTCTGGCGACGGTTCAGCTCGACGAGACGCTCGTGTGCAACAGGTCGCTAAAGGTTCCGTGACCTCGGCTCAGGCGTGGACGATCTCGTTCTTGAGTGACCAGGCGAGGGCGAGCACGTCGTTGCGGGTCTGCTCGTCGACGCCGACGGCCACGAGCGAGGCGACGATGTCGTCCAGGGCGGCCACGTACTCGGCGGGGCTGATGTTCATGCCGCGGTGGGCGCTCTTCATGTCACGACCCGTGTAGCGCTGCGGACCGCCGCTGCCGAGCTAGCGGCTTCTTTTCCAGCTTCTTTTCTCCTGTTTCTGCTGCGGATCACTTGACTAGACCGCTCGGTCCAATTGGAGGCGTGCGTGAGCCGCCATCGACGGCGCCGGCGAAGAGGGCGGTTACCGTCGGATGGCGGGTAGATAGAAATCGAGCATCTGTTGCAGCGGATCGGCGCTGCGCCGCAGGCGGCTGCGCAGGGCAGCGCCCTCGAGCAAGCAGCCGAGGTAGCCCTCGCCCTTGTAGCTGCCTGCCACCATCGAGAAGAACCGCTGGATGCGCTCGAGCGGCTCGCGGGACTCGGAGCCCGAAGTCTGGTCAATGGCTGCGTTGTAGTGCTGGTTTCTTACTGCGGCGCGCGCTCCGAGACGCGATTGTCGGCGTACGAATAGGACAGCTCCGTCGCGCCCTTGATCTGGATCGTGACCTCGCCGCCCTTTTCGGCGTCCGTCACCGTCACGGTGCCGCCCTCGGTCAGCGACGCGCCGTGGCTCAACATCGTCGCGGGCTCGACCAGCATCCAGCCACGCATGTCGTAGTTCGCGCTCTTCACGGCGACCTTCGAGGCGTCCTCGCCGGCGGCGCTCACGCTCGACTTGACCATGCTCACGCCGGCGTTCGTTACCACCTTCGGGTCCAGCTTGAAGTCGACTTGAAGTCGCGCGCAGGTCGCCGTGCCGCACGCCTCGTGACCGGTCACGGTGACGGTCCTCGACGAGACGAGCGAGCCCGGCGGGTTGGTGATCGTCCAGGACGAGCCGGGCGCCGAGGGGCGGCCGATCGTGTCGCCGAACATGATCTTGTACCGTGACGCAACCAGGTCGGAGAGCGTCTGGGTGGTGATGAGCTGCTCTGCCTCGGCTTCCCTGCCTGGCGAGACGAGCGCTCGGAAAATTTCAGCCGTTTTCTCGAGACCCTCGACGCGCGTGAGGTTGCCGCGATTGTCGATCAGGAGCGTGGCCGAGATGCCTTCGGGCAGCTTGCCTTGCGCCAGCGTCTGGCCGTCGCGGCCGAGTGAGAGATAGACGAGGTCTTGCTTGACGCGATACCCGTCTCCCTCGCGTCCCATACGGATGCGCCAGCGGAGTTCCTCGTTGTCGACTCGGCGCACGGGGGCGCCGACGATCGCGACCTCCTCCGTTCTCCGATCGGTGCGCGTGTACTCCATTCCGTCCGGCGGGGCGAAACGGAAGACCTGGGAGCGGTCGACCGACGCTGCTGATTCGGGAGACGGCTCCGTCTTGGAGCATCCGATCACCGAGCCCACTAGCCCCGCCGTGACTGCAATGAGCCACGAAAACTGGTTCACGTATCGTTTGCCCATTCTCTTGGTGAAGCATCGGC